>JAJYGM010000430.1 GCA_021785095.1 Actinomycetes bacterium | reverse complement strand
TTCCGATCTCCGCTTCTGCCGGTGTGGCACCGATGATGAACTGCCTTGCCATCTTGGATATCTCGCGGCGCGCAATACGGGCAGCAGCTCGGGAGCCGCCGGGCACCACGGGTGCAGCGGCCGCCGCCTTGGCGAGCAGACCCGGCGTGGCGCCGCCTGCGAAGTACTGTGATAGGTGTCTCGCCGTGTCGGCGTCGTCGCGCATCGCGGGGAACACGTCGACGAACCTGAAGAGCTGGGTCTGGAATGCCGGCCTTGCCATTGCAAGACCCATAACGAGCCTCGCGACCGGCGAGGTGCTGTACGCGCGGACTTTGGTGTTGCCTCCGAGGGTCGCGATCGTGGTCGCCAATGCGACCACGCGGCCCTCGTCCGGCTCTGCCACCGCAGCTGGAGCGCGACGACGCGTTGCCACCTCAGCGAAGGCTAACGCGGCGAAAGCTGCTTTCTCCGCCACCCGAAATACCAAAAGGGCAGGAACCGTTTCCCGCCGGGGAGCACTACGGTTGTCCCGTGCGCCGTCTCTTTTCTTCGATCGGGACCGGAAACCCCGAGCGCGATGACGTCGCAAGCCCGAGCGACTCGGCCGCGTCGGCGGAGTCGCCCGCCAACGAGGTCCCCTCGGTTGGTAGCAAGAAGCCGCGGGGACGCCCAGGCAACGAGGCGGCCCCCGAGCCGCCGGCAGTAGCTTCCTCCCTGCTGAGCCACCAGCCCGATCTGGTTCAGCAGATCCATCGGCGGATGATCCAGATGTTCGCGATCGTCGAGGAGGCGATCGCCGGTGCCACCCACGCCCTCTTGACCGGCGACCGCGAGCGGGCCCGGGCTCTCGTCGCCAACGATGTGGCGCTCGACGACCTCTACGTCGAGCTGCAGGAGCTTGTCCATGACCGCGTCGTGGCGGGCGGCCTCGCACCTGCCGAGACCACGTGGTTGCTCTCGGTGCTGTCGATGATTCCCGAGCTCGAGCGAAGCGGCGACCTTGCCGAGCACGTCGCGCAGCGCGCCACCCGGAACCTGCCGGCCGAGATACCCGCACGCATGCGCGGATACATCGAGCGCATGGGCGAGGTGGCCTGTGACATGTGGAAGATGGCCGCGGACGCCTACGCGGAGCACCTCGCCAGCACCGAGAGGATCGACCTCCTTGACGACGAGATGGACGACCTCCACGTGCAGTTCATCGCCGAGATCGCGGAGGGATCTGTCCCGATACCAGTGGCAATCGAGCTCGCGTTGCTCGGTCGGTTCTATGAGCGACTAGGTGACCACGCCGTCAACCTGACCCGCCACGTGCCCCTGCGACTACGCCAGGGAGCAGCGGGCACGCTCACCTAAAGCGCGCTGTCGCTCCGCAAGGACGAGCTGGCCCAGCCCTTGTGCCCGGTCGTGGCGCGCTCTGCTGGCTCATCTCCTGCTCCTCGCGACTGCTCGCGACTGCTCATAGTAGGGGCGGAGCCGGACACGGGCAGGGGGCAGGGCTCCGTAGACGACCACCGCCTCACCAAGGCAGAGCTTGCGAAGAGCCGCCGTCGGCGCCACACGCCGGAGCGAAGCAGTCTGGGTGCTACTCCACCGCCCGTCGTCCCCGACAGTCGTCGACAAGTCGTGGCGCTCGTCCTCTCCGATGAGCGAGCTCATGTGATCGAGAGTCAAGGGGTCGGCGCTCCCAGGACACAGCACCTTGGCCCGGTGGTTGTTGACGATCGTGGGCCACCGTCTGCCAAAGCGGGCCTCGATCTGGGAGAAGTCCTGCCAGACAGTGAGGAGCTGGATGCCGTGACCGGCCGCCGTGGAGACGATCGTGTCCAGGTCGGCGATCGGAGCGATGTTGGCGGCTTCGTCGAGCACGACGAGCAGCGGCGGGTCGAGAGGGTGGCCGAGCCGGCCCGACTGCTCGAATGCGGCATCGATCACCTGCCGCAGGAGAGCCACGAACACGGGCCGGAGGCGCTCCTGCTCGCGCGCGGGCGCACAGCAGTAGAGCGTTCCGGCTCCGCCGTCCAAAAGGTCGGAGGGTTGGAGGCCTGCGCCCCTCGAGGAAGCTGCGACGGTCGGATCACCGAAACCGGCGACGATCGTCTCCGCCGTCGCGAACACCGAGCTCCGCTGACGCTCCTCTCTCCCAAAGCTCGTCCGGGCAGCTCGAACCGCGTCTGGAACCCCCGCCAGCTCGAGAGCAAGCAGTGGCTCCCTCGTCTCCTCCTCGTCGATCCAGCGTACGACATCGGTCATCTCGGCACCTGACGACCGAGCCGCCAAGAGGAGAGGCGCGAGCAGCTTCTCGGCCGACGCATACCAGAAAGCCGCGTCCTCCATGGCGCTGCCCGCATCTGCTCTGGCGACCGAGCAGAGCGCGGATGCCAGCCGCCTCGCGCCGGCCCAGGTGCCGGCAGCCGAGAGCGGCGACCAGCTGGTCGGCGTGAGCCCGGTCGCCTCGGTCGGATCGTACAGCTGCACGCGGCCGCGGCCTTGTCGATCCTCGAGGGTCACGCGAACAAGGTCAGACTTCACGCTCGTCGCGACGACGGGGCCGGCCCACTCCCTGATCGCCGGGATGGCCAGGCCGCTCGTCTTTCCCGACTGGGTCGGACCGACGACAAGGACCGACTGGCTCGCTTCTGCTGCGAGGAGCCTCCGACCATGGGCACCAAGCACGATCCGGTTGCCGGGCGGGGCATCCACTTGCAAGTCCCTCACGTCGCTGCGGCTTGCCCAGCCCGGCTCCGGTGCCCTGCGCGCTCTCGTGGCTTGGACCGCGGAGCTGCCAGCGAGCCCCCTCGCGCTCGGGTGCATCCTGCGGCGACCAAGGACAAGGCCAATCGTGACGACGACCGCGACCACGACCACGACCGATGCCACGAGCGCGACCGTGCCCAGCAGATGCCCGCCCGCCCGCGCATCACTTTTCAGTCGGCGGATCTCGGCGGCGACGAGGACGACGAGAATTCCCAGGCCGGCCAGCAGATCGGGGAGCAAGCCGGAGGGCTTGGGCGCTCGTCCGGCCCCACCCGCCGGGGTCCCGCCCCCGCGGCGCCTAGGCGGTGATGCTTTGGCGGAAACGGGCATCGGTGTCGACCATGACGCTCTCGTGCCTGGCAAGAAGGTGCTCGACGAGGTAGGACTGGCCCCCCACCCGCCAGAGAGCCACACCACGGGGAAGTCTCGGAAGAAACGCGAGATCGCTCACCTCACAGCCGAGCACCCCGGCCAACGGCTCCAGCTCCGAGGCGGGTTGCGCGTAGCAGATGACCGTTTCGGAGTCGGCCAGCAGGCCCTCGGCGAGGCGCGCCTCCTCGCTCCCGGCGGCGCCACTCGCGCTCAGGTCACTGGCTCGGTGACAGACGGCGATATTGGCGACGCCGCGAGCCCTCGCGAGCTTCCACGACGACCGGAGGAACCGACCGACTGCGACATCACTCAGGACTGCCCATGCCTCGTCGACGACGAGCAGGGTCTGAGTCTCTTCCAGGCCCGTCATGGACTGGAGCCACGCAGCCGCGCACACCATCAGGGCGGGCAGGGCTTCGGAGTGGTACACCTGCGAGAGGTCGACGATGAGAGCCCTGGGGCCATCGTGCTGAGCTCGTGTCGAGCCAGATGCCAAAGACGGGGCACGTTCTTGGCCCTTGGTCGCGACTGTCGGGGTCGTCTCGCCGTCGAACATGCCCGCGAGATCGCCGCCGACGAGGCGACGCAGCTCCAGGCCGACGTCACGTCCATCGGTCACGAGAACTTCGGTCGTCACTCCGATTGGCAGTCCGGCGTCGGGATCGGGCCGGAGAACGGCGTCCACGACGGCGCTGAGCGTCGGTACCGAGCACCTCGCGGCAGCATGGTCGAGCCCGAGATCGAGGGCAAGATGCTCGCGGGGGGTGAGCCGGCGGTGCAGCGTGGCTTCCGCCAGAGAGCCGAGCAGTACGAGCCGGCGGTGGCGGACGTCCGCGGTGCCACCTCCTGCCAGGCCGGCGTCGTCGAGAGGATTGATCCGCACGCCCCCGCTCGGCGAGAGCACTATCGGCTCGACGCCGAGCGCCGCCGCGAGCCCGCCATACTCGCCCTTCGGGTCAAGAACTGCTATCTGCCGCCCAAATGCCGCCTGTCGGTAGAGATAGCTCTTCACAAGGGCGCTCTTGCCCCGCCCGATCTGACCGAGAATCGCCACGTTCGGGTTCGTCAGAGCGCCGGAGGCGTAAAGCGCGAACGGGTCGTGCATGAACGGCCCGCCGGCGAGGTCACGACCGACGAACACGCGGCTGACGCCGAGCGGTCGCGACGCCACGAAGGGGTAGGCAGCACCGAGCTGTGCGGTCGTAGCCTCGTGCGCCGGGAGTCTCGACTTGATCACCTGCATCCCCGCCCAATTGGCAACGTAGCGCAGAAGCCGTCCTCTTGGGCCCCGAAGAGTCGGTGGAGATCCAGCTGTGCGAGAGCTGCCGCCTGTTCGAGGCGCGCACAGGCACGCCCCAACTCCTCCGGATCGTCTGCTGTCACAGTGACGTAGCCCGAGTAGTAGTACCCGGCATGGCCCTCGGCCAGCTCCGCCTCGCGTTGCTGCCGGCTCTCCTGCTCGCGCACAGCCCTCGCTGTCACCGCGAAGCCGTGTCGGTGCCGCATCTCGACGTCCGCTGTGCCCTCCGTACGATCTCGCTCGGCTCTCCGGACCGCCTTTTGGGCCGCCACGGGCGCCATCGTCACCGACACGATGCGCCGTAGCCCCGGCTCGAGAAGCATCGGCAGCAAGAAACCCCCGCCCACCTGCGAACGTGGCCACTCGGCGATCCAGAAGCTCGCATGCCATGAAGCGTCCGTACGAAGTCGCCACCACCCGTCGTCGACACTTACCGGCCACGGCCAAGCCGTGGGCAGGGTCGACGAGGTCACTGCAAAGCTCCGGCGGACTAGACCTGCAAGTAACCGGGGCGAGAGCGCTTGGCCCGGTGAGAGGCCTGCACTACAAAGCCTTTCCTCCAGGCTCGACAGCTGCTCGCGCAGCATCGAGGCGGTGCCCTGCGAGCTGTTCCTCAGCGAGGCGTTGCGACGCAACGTCACAGCGACGTAGACCTCGTGAGCCCATAGATGCGGCGACGCCTCCTCGATGAGCTGCGCGTAGTGATCTCCAGGTGGGCCCGTCCCGTCCGCAGCCAGGGTTCCGTCGAGCCACGCGGGATAGATGCTCGACAGCCACTGCAGCCGGTGCAGCCCGGATGTCTCTCTCGCCATTGCTGCGAGCACTCCTGACCATGCACCGATCCGTTCGCTTCTCTCGGCCTCCCCAAGAAGGGCAAACCCCGTGCCGCCGACAGGCATCACTGCAGTCCAGGTGGACGAGGAGCGGTCGTTGATCACACCGATGCCGGCTGGCTCGCCTGCGGTGTCCGGTCCACCTCCACCTCGTGCCGAGTGGGAAGGGCCGGGCAGACCTCTCTTGGCAGAGCCGGGTGCAGGTGACGCCTTGCGATCTCGCGACTCGGCCAGCTCTACCAGCTCGAGCTGGCCGAGCGACCCCTTGGGGCGCCTCCCGGGCGGGGCAAGCGCGAGGTCGCGCCGCCCCACGCGGCCGCGCCGACCCGCGAGGCCGCGAAGGGCAAAGCGCGCCACGACCGGCGCCCACTGTTCGAGCGTTCGACCTCCAACGGGCCACGACGCGACGGCCACACCTGCCGCCACCGCGGAGAAGGCCAGAATCCCACCGGCGGCTCCGCCCAGTGACCGCAGCAGCCCGACAGCAATAATCAGCGCGGTTGCGACGCACGCGATCTGCCCGGCTCGCCACCCGGCGATGAGGCCCCGGGTGCTACGCGGACCGAGACGGTACCGAGCGGCTGCCGAATCAGAGGGTGCCACTGCTGCTCCTTTGTGATCTCTCGACGATGTAGCTCGCCCAACCGCTCTCCCCGCGCTTGGCCGAAGATCGGCCCTGTGACGCGGCCGCTCCTGGACCGGCGCCTCCCGCAGCACCGGCGCCTCCGTTCCCTGCTGATGAACCGCCTGCGGTAGCTCCCGCCGAAGCGGCCGTCGCAGCAGCCCCCGCCGAAGCAGCCGTCGCAACAGCCCCCGCCAGGAGGCCACCCACGTCCGCCGAGGTCGAGCCCGGCACAGCTCCCGGCTTCGAGCCGAGGACACCGTCACCGAGCGCTCGCGCGCCGTCCGAGGCCAGCGACCATGCCTGATGCCTTACGGCCTGTGCTGGGCGCACACCTTCGAGGTGGCTCACGGCCCCGCTCTCGAGCATCGGGATGAGCCGGAAGAGGGCAAAGGGGGCAAAGGCTGTCAGACCGAGAAGAGCCACCCCTTCGACGATGCTCGATACACCGCCGGCACCGGCTGCCAGGGCCCCACCGGCTAGGGCGAGCGCAGCTGCCATCACAAGCTTCATGAGCACGAGCCCTGCAAGAGTCTCACCGAGACGGCGTGCCCAATGCGACGTCGCAGGCCAGACCAGCCCTGCAAGGGCGAGCGGGAGGAACATCGCCGCGACCGCCACCGCGGCAGATCTGACTGCGAGCTCGACCCAGAGCAGGAAGCTCACCAGCGCGACCACTACGACAAGGATCAATTCTCCAAAGCCGTAGACGCCCGGAGCACCAGGCGCAAGGGCGGCTTCGATGTTGGCGAAAGCGTGAGCGGCTGAGCTTCCCCCGGCGCTTAAGAGCGCAACGCTCGCCTGATCGGTGAAGCTGAGACCGAGCGTCACGAGCTCGGTTACCACACCAGTCAAAAGGAGCGCCATCGGGAGGCGGAGCAAGGCAGTTCGCAAGAGCCCGCTCGGATCCTGGCGCGCAACCGACTGGATGACGCCGAGCGCGAGGAGCGGCAGGGCCACGGCTGCACCGATGAGGACCATGACCTGGTACTCGGCTGAGAAGGCACTGCCCGCCAGCACTGGCTCGCTCGTGGCTGACAGCGCTGCCCACGCCTCGTGGAGGAGCCAGACCGTACCCTTTGCCACCCACTGCGAGAACGTCGAGAACGCGCCCGAGATCAAGTCCTCTGCAAGCTGCTTCAGCAATCCCGTCGGGCTGGGGAGCAGCGACGCGGGGGCGACCGGAGCGCCGCCCACGAGCGGGCCGACATAGAGCGTCATCGCTGCCACCCCTCGCCGACCACCGGAGCCATCGAGACAACCTGGGCGGCACTCAGAAGAGCTTGCCCTGGCTGAAGAGGAAATTGATGACCGTAGGGGCTGCCCCGATCACGAGCGCTGCCATCGCTGACACGATCACTGCGCGTCGGCCAGCGCTCGAGTACTGGTAGTTGTTCGTGTGGCTCCCGAGCGCCCACGCAGCCGCGCCGAGCACGACGCCGACGAGGGCCGCCATGAGGGCCCACCAGCCGATGCCGTTCGCGAGCGTCTCCAGAGGAGTCGTGCCAGGCACGGCGCTTGAAGTCGGGTCAAAGGGAACGATGGGGTTGCCCGACAGTAGCCAGTGGCTGATGAACCGGTCCACGACCGACCTCCGATGTTCGAGCGCTGAAGCGCATCAGGCGACAAAGGGCCGGGGAGGCCGAGACTGTTTCCAACAGTACCATGATATGTCATTATTTGACAAGTGTTTTCAGTGTATATCAAAACGCAGACTTCTCCCAGCATGCTGACAAGCTGGAGTAGTGGCCACCGTGCTGCACGTGAGCGTGCCCGAAGTCGTGATCACAGCCGTGGCCGTCGCACTCGCGCTCTGGCTGGTCTTCATCATCGGCGACCGTCGCGGCACCCGAGCGCTGCGCCAGCGCATCGCGGCGCTGACTTCTCGCCTAGGAGCCGATCCGCCGGCTCGCGAGCCGAAGAGCGTCGAGGAGGGTCTCGCCTACCTGGAGCGGGCCACAGACAGCGCCGTCGAGGCCGTGCACGAGGCAAGCTCGGAGACGATCCGGATCCGGCGAGCGCTCGACGCCTTACCCCAGGCCGTGTTGATCCGCGACGAGCACGGAGAGACCGTGTTCTCCAATCAGAACGCGCTCGCGCTCATGAGCGGCCGCCACGGTGACGCCTTGGCGGCGCAAGCGGTCGAGGAGTTGCTCGAATCGACACCCATCGGCGCGACGGAGGAGCGGACTCTCGAGCTCTACGGTCCACCTCGGCGAACGCTCGTGGTGCGGACGGAGAGCATCGAC
>JAJYGM010000031.1:2676-8142 GCA_021785095.1 Actinomycetes bacterium | reverse complement strand
GGACCAGCTGAACGCCCAGGGGGCGGGGGACCAAGGGATGATGTTCGGCTACGCGTGCGACGAGACGCCCGACCTCATGCCGATGACCATCTGGCTTGCGCACCGCCTCTCGCAGCGCCTCTCCCAGGTTCGCCGCGTCGGGGTTCTGCCATACCTGCGACCGGACGGAAAGACCCAGGTGAGCATCGTCTACGACGCAGGGCGCCCGGTCGCCGTCGACACGGTGCTCATCTCGACGCAGCACCAGCCGGGTATCGACCTCGAGACCCTCTTGCTCCCCGACCTGCGCGAGCACGTCGTCCATCCGCTCCTTCCCAAGGACCTCGACAGCGACAGCATGACGCTGCTCGCCAACCCGACCGGCCTCTTCGAGGTCGGCGGGCCGCACGCCGACACGGGGCTCACGGGCCGCAAGATCATCGTCGACACCTACGGCGGCATGGCGCGCCACGGCGGGGGCGCCTTCTCGGGGAAGGACCCCTCGAAGGTGGACCGCTCGGCGGCGTACGCCGCGCGCTGGGTGGCCAAGCACATCGTCGCGTCAGGCGCGGCGCGGCGCTGCGAGCTGCAGGTCGCCTACGCGATCGGGGTCGCGCGTCCCGTGTCGCTTTCGCTCGAGACCTTCGGCACCGAGACGGTCGACCCGGCGCGGATCGTCGCCGCGATCGGCGAGCTCTTCGACCTGCGGCCCGCGGCGATCATCCGCGACCTCGACCTTCGCCGTCCGATCTATCGTCGCACCGCCGCCTACGGGCACTTCGGCCGCAACGACAAGGAGTTCACCTGGGAGCAGACGCCGAAGGTGGACGACCTTCGGCGCGAGCTGGGCATCTGATCGTCAGCGTCGTCCCCGACGTCCCGGCGGCGAGCCGGCGGTGGTTCGACTACGCGGTTCCCGAGCGCTGGCGGGGCGACATCCGACTCGGCACGAGGGTGCGCGTGCCGTTCCACGGCCGCCGCGTCGGCGCCTGGGTCGTCGAGCTCGGCGTGACGCCACCCCCCGGCGTGGCGGTGCGCGAGCTCGCGGGGGTCTCGGGATGGGGCCCCCCGCCTCCGGTCCTCGAGCTCGCCGAGTGGGGGTCGTGGCGCTGGGCCATCCCGTTCGCCACGCTCCTTCGGGTCGCGTCGCCCGAGCGCAACGTCCCGGCGCTCCCGGCGCTCCCGGCGCGTGCGGCGCCCGCCGGCGGGCCGGGCGACGCAGTCGGGCACCGGCACGGCTCGACGGCGCCAGCGCTCCGCGCCGGGGTGACGCTGCGGCGACTGCCTCCGGCCGAAGACCTCCTCGGCGTGGTCATGGAGGTGGTCGCCTCGGCGGAGGCGGACGCCAAGAGCGCCCTCGTGCTCGTCCCGAGCAGGGGATGGGCCGAGCGGCTCGCGGTCAGGCTCCGATCCCGAGGGGTCGACGTCGCGTCGAGCTGGGCCGAGGCTGCCGCCGGGTGGCCGGTCGTGGTGGGGTCGAGAGCGGCTGCATGGGCGCCGGTGCCGCGGCTCGGCGCCGCGGTGGTGCTCGACGCGCACGACTACCAGGATCGCTACGACGCGTCGGAGGTCGTCGCCGAGCGAGCCCGGCGCGCCGGTGCCCCCTGCGTGCTCGTCTCGCCGTGCCCCACGGCCGTCCAGCGGTTCCGCTACGGCCCCCCCGAGGTGCCCGGGCGCTCCACGGAGCGCGCGGGATGGCCTGCCGTGCACGTCGTGGACCGCCGGGGCGCCGATCCACGCACCGGGATCCTCTCGGAGGAGCTTGTCCACCTCGCCCGCCGGGTCCTGGCGTCTGGCGAGCGGCTCGTCTGCGTGCTCGATCGCACCGGGCGGGCCCGGCTCAGCGCGTGCGGGAGCTGCGGCGCGCTCGTGCGCTGCGCCGTGTGCGGACGTGCCGCCGAGTCGACGGGCACGACGTTGCGCTGCCGCGGCTGCGGGGCGGAGCGGCCCGTCGTGTGCGCGCAGTGCGGGTCGCTGCGCATGAAGGTGCTGCGCCAGGGGGTCGCACGGGTCCGCGACGAGCTCGAGGCGCTGCTGGGGGTCCCTGCCACTGAGGTGTCCGGGCGTCCCGGCGAACGGCCGGTGCCCGACGACGCGGTCCTGGTCGGCACCGAGGCGGTGCTGCACAGGGTGCGCCACGCGGGCGCCGTCGTCTTCTTGGACTTCGACCAGCACCTCTTGGCCCCGCGTTTCTCCGCCGCGGAGCAGGCGCAGGCGCTGCTCGTGCGCGCCGGGCGCCTCGTGGGCGGCCGGGCATCGGGTGGACGGCGCCGCTCGGGCATCGTGATGGTCCAGACCAGGCTGGCGGACCACGACGTGCTGCGGGCTGCGGTCGCGGGGGACCCCGGCGTGCTCACAGAGCTGGAGCTGCGCGCGCAGCTCCGCCTGCCCCCGTTCGGCGCGCTTGCGACGATCAAGGCCGACGCCAGGCCTGCGATCGACGACGAGCAGGTGGAGGTCTCGCCGCTCGGCCCGGCCCGCTGGCTCGTGCGCGCTCGCGACCACCGGACCCTGTGCGACGCGGTCGCGCCGCTTCACGGGGGGGTAAGGGTCGACCCGCTCGACGTCTAATCTGACATGGTGCTCACCATCCGTCAGTACGGAGATCCCGTGCTCAAGCAGGCGACGAAGGACGTCGAGGAGATCGACGGCAGCGTGGCGAAGCTCGTCGAGGACATGTTCGAGACGATGTACGCGGCACCGGGGGTGGGCCTGGCGGCAAACCAGGTCGGCGTGCAGCGCCGCCTCTTCGTCTACGACGTCGGGCACGGGCCCGAGGTGGTGATCAACCCGCGCATCACCGAGACGTCCGGGGAGTGGGCGTTCGAGGAGGGGTGCCTGTCGGTGCCGGGCCTCAGCTGGACGATCATCCGGCCGGACAAGGTGCACCTCGTCGGGCTGGACCTCGACGGGAACGAGCTGTCGATCGACGCCGAGGAGTACCAGGGGCGGGTGTTCCAGCACGAGGTGGACCACCTCGACGGCACCCTGCTCATCGAGCGGCTCGACGAGGACCAGCGACGCCAGGCGCTCGGGGTGCTGCGCGCCAGGGTGCTCGCGCGCTGAGCCGGGAGCTCCTGCAGCGTTCCGGAGCCTCGTCTACCTCGGCACCCCGGCGCCTGCGGTGCCACCGCTGCGCGCGCTCGTCGCGGCGGGCCACGAGGTGCGGCTCGTCGTGACCGGGCCGGACCGACGGCGGGGGAGGGGGACGGCGCCCACGCCGAGCCCGGTGAAGGCGGAAGCCCGTCGCCTCGGGCTGCCCGTCGCCCACGATCTCGACGAAGCCCTCGGCACGGGCGCACAGCTCGGCGTCGTCGTCGCGTACGGGCACCTCGTCCCTGAAAGGGTCCTCCAAGGGCTCCCGATGCTGAACCTGCACTTCTCGCTGCTGCCGCGCTGGCGTGGCGCCGCGCCTGTCGAAAGGGCGATCCTCGCCGGCGACCAGGTGACGGGCGTCTGCGTGATGGCGCTCGAGCGAGAGCTGGACACCGGTCCCCTCTACGCATGCGAGGAGCTCTCGATCGTCCCCGGCGAGCATCTCGGCCCGCTGCGCGACCGCCTCGTCGCCGCGGGGACGCGCCTCTTGGTCCACGTGCTCGACGGCCCGCTCCCCGAGCCCCGGCCCCAGCGCGGGGAGCCGACGTACGCGGGCAAGCTCGACCCAGCGGAGCTGCGGCTCACATTCGAGCGACCCGCGCCCGAGCTCGAGCGGGTCGTGCGCCTGGAACGCGCCTGGACGACCTGGAGAGGCAGGCGGCTGCTCGTGCTCGACGCGGAGGCCGTCGCAGGTCCGGCGGACGGATCGCTGCCGCCGGGCACGCTCGAGGGCGACGCCGTCGCCGCCGCGACAAGCACCCTGCGGTTGCGCCGCGTGCAGCCCGAGGGCCGCGCCCCGATGCCGGCGGCCGAGTGGCTCCGCGGCGCCCGTCCCCTCCCCGGCGAGCGCGTCGGCGCACCCTAGGCTGCACCCGATGTCACGGGCACGGGACCCCGGGGCGCCGGGCGCGCTGAAGGTGGCGCCGTCGCTGCTGGCAGCGGACTTCGGCAGCCTCGCCGAGGCGGTCGGCGAGGTGGCCAGCGTCGCCGACTGGCTCCACATCGACGTCATGGACGCGCACTTCGTGCCGAACCTGACCGTCGGCCCGCCCGTGGTGGCCTCGCTTCGAAGGCACTCGGGCCTCTACTTCGACTGCCACCTCATGATGTCCGACCCGGGGGACTACCTCGAGGCCTTCTCGGACGCGGGCGCCGACGGGTGCACCGTCCACGTCGAGGTCGGGCGGACCGCGGAGCTGCTCGACGAGTGCCACGCGCTGGGCTTGCGCGCGGGGCTGGCGGCGAACCCCGACACCCCGTTCGAGGCCGTCGAGCCCTTCCTCGACAAGGTGGACCTTGTGCTGTGCATGAGCGTGTTCCCCGGGTTCGGCGGGCAGGCGTTCATGGCGGAGGTGCTGGCCAAGGTGACCCAGGTGCGGCGCCACATCGACGAGCGCCACCTCGCGGTGGACCTCGAGGTGGACGGCGGCATCGACCGGGATCGCGCGCCAGAGGCGGCAGCGGCGGGCGCCAACGTCTTCGTGGCGGGCTCGGCGATCTTCGGCTCGGCGCGCCCTTGGGAGGCCGCCGAGGAGATCCGCGCCGCTGCGCAGGGCCGACGCGGCCGGCATCTGCGCTGAGCCGGAGGTCACGGACCCGTGCCGTCTCCGCGAAGTGGTGCTCCGCGACGTGGTGCGCCGCGAAGTGATGCGCCGCGAAGAGCTGCTCGGCGAAGTGGTGTGTGCGGGCCGGTAAGATCCCGTGGCCACGACAGTGAGCACGCAGCGCGAGACCCCGGAGGCGACGTGCAGCCGACGATGGCCGGGGAGCCCGGCACGGCGGAGGACGAGGAGGAGCGCGACGAGCGCCACATGGCCCAGGCGATCGCCGCGGCTGAGCCCGCGCGCCTCCACGCGCCGCCGAACCCCTGGGTGGGCGCGGTCTTGGTGACCGCAGCCGCCGCGTACCAGGCGGCCACCGCGCCGCCTGGAGGGCCACACGCCGAGGTCTCCGTCCTCCGGCTCGCCGCAGCCGCCGGGGACGTCACGGCGGGCTCGACCCTCTACACCACGCTCGAGCCGTGCTCCCACTTCGGCCGGACGCCGCCGTGCGTGGACGCGATCGTCGCCGCGGGTGTCCGCCGCGTGGTCGTCGCCCTGGTCGACCCCGACCCGCTGGTTGCCGGCAGGGGCGTGGCGGCGCTGCGGAGCGCCGGCGTGGAGGTGTCGCTCGGGACGAGATCCGACGACGTCGAGCGGCAGCTCGCGCCCTACCTGAAGCATCGCCGGACCGGGCGGCCGTGGGTGGTCCTGAAGCTCGCGGCCACGATGGACGGGAGGATCGCGGCGCCCGACGCGTCGAGCCGTTGGATCACGGGCGCCTTGGCACGCCGCGACGTGCACGCGCTGCGTGCGGCGTCGGACGCGGTCCTCGCCGGCGCGGGGACCATCC
>JAJYGM010000031.1:0-2666 GCA_021785095.1 Actinomycetes bacterium | reverse complement strand
CGACGACCCCGAGCTCACCGTCCGCGACGCCTTTGGCGCTTCGGGCGAGGTCAGGCAGCCGATGCGCGTCGTGCTGGGCCGGGCGCCGGCGGGGGCGAAGGTGCTCCCTGCGCTGGAGCTCTCCGGGGACCTCGGTGACGTCCTCGACCATCTGGGCGGGCTCGGGGTGCTGCAGCTGCTCGTCGAGGGGGGCGCCAAGGTTGCCCACGACCTCCACGCGGCAGGCCTGGTGGACCGCTACGTGCTCTACCTCGCCCCGGCGCTCTTCGGCGGCGACGACGCGCGCCCGCTGTTCGACGGGCCCGGGGCTCGCAGCATCGCCGAGGTGTGGCGGGGCAGGATCGTGTCGGTCGAGCAGCTGGGCGTCGACCTGCGCGTCGAGCTGGAGCATGCAGGAGCGTGAAGCCGGTGGCGTTCTCGAAGGTGGAAGAGGCGATCGAGGCGATCGCGCGGCTCGGGATGGTCGTGGTGGTCGACGACGAGGACCGGGAGAACGAAGGGGACCTGGTCATGGCCGCGGAGGCCGCGACGCCCGAGACCATCGCCTTCTACCTCGCGCACACCTCCGGGGTGATCTGCGTGCCGCTCACCCCCCAGCGCGCCGATGATCTGGGGCTCCCGCTCATGGTGAGCGAGAACACCGAGTCCCAGAGGACCGCCTTCACCGTGAGCGTCGACGCGCGCGGCACGACGACGACCGGCATCTCGGCCGCCGACCGCGCCGCGACCATCAGGGCGCTCGTCGACCCCGCCACGGGGCCCTCGGACCTCAACAGGCCGGGCCACATCTTCCCCTTGCGCTATCGGACCGGCGGGGTGCTCAAGCGCGGCGGGCACACGGAGGCGACGGTCGACCTGGCGCGCGCCGCGGGGCTCACGCCGGCCGGTGTGCTCTGCGAGATCGTGAGCGAGGACAAGTCGTCCATGGCGCGCCTCGACGAGCTCGAGCGCTTCGCCCGGAGCCACGGCCTGCCGCTCATCTCGATCGCCGACCTGATCCGCTGGCGTCGCCGGACCGAGAAGCTCGTCCGCCAGGTCGCCGAGGCGCGGATCCCCACCGGCGCGGGGGACTGGCGCGCCGTCGTCTACGAGTCGGTCCTCGACGGCGACCAGCATCTCGCGCTCGTCAAGGGCGAGGTGGGCCCAGACCTGCTCGTGCGTGTCCACTCGGAGTGCCTGACCGGCGACGTGTTCGGCTCGATGCGCTGCGATTGCGGGCCGCAGCTCCGCACCGCGATGGAGCGCATCGAGCAGGAGGGCCGTGGGGTCGTGATCTACCTGCGCGGCCACGAAGGCCGCGGCATCGGCCTCGCCCACAAGATCCGCGCATACCGCCTCCAGGAGGAAGGGCACGACACCGTGGACGCCAACCTCGCGCTCGGCCTGCCGGTCGACTCGCGCGAGTACGGCATCGGCTCGCAGATCCTCGTCGACCTCGGGGTGACGTCAATGCGGCTCATGACCAACAACCCGGCGAAGTACGGGGGCATCGAGGGGTTCGGCCTCGAGATCCTCGGACGCGTGCCGCTGCAGGCCGAGCCCAACCCGGAGAACCTCGCCTACCTGCGGACCAAGCGCGAGCGCATGGGCCACCTGATCGACGGTCTCGACGCCGGCGAGCTCGGGGCGCGCTGAGCCCATGGGAGGAGAGACCGGCGCCCAGCTGGCGCCCGACGCGCTCCAAGGGCTCGTGGGGCGCGTGGGCCGCGTCCTCGCGGTGGGCCCGGCCGTCGGCTCCGGCACCCCTGTTCGCGGCGAAGGCCCCGGCGGCCCGGACCGGTTCGAAGGGCTCGGGGCCGGCCTGCGGGTGGGGATCGCCTGCTCGAGGTTCAACGGCGCCTTCACGTGGCGTCTGCTCGAGGGTGCGCTCGACGCGCTCGACGAGTGCGGCGTCGAGCGTGACGACGTGACCGTCGCCTGGGCGCCCGGCGCCTTCGAGCTGCCGCTTCTCGCCCGCGCGCTCGTCGCGGGCGGCGCCGACGCAGTGGTGTGCCTCGGTGCGGTCGTGCGGGGGGAGACCGGCCACTACGAGCTCGTGGCCGGCGAGTGCGCGGCGGGGATCCAGCGCGTCCAGCTCGACACCGGCGTGCCCGTCGCCTTCGGGGTGCTCACGACCGAGGACAGCGCCCAGGCGCTCGCGCGCTCGACGCCCGGCGAGGCGAACAAGGGGAGGGAGGCCGCCGCCGTGGCGGTCGAGATGGCGCGCCTGCTCGAGGCGGTCTGACCCGGTGCTGCGCCTCGTGCTGCCCAAGGGGTCGCTCGAGCGGGCGACGCTCGAGCTCTTCGAGGCAGCGGACCTCGCCGTGGCCCGATCCTCCGACGTCGACTACCGGGCCGCGATCTCGGACCCACGAGTGAGCGAGGTGCGGATCCTCCGCCCCCAGGAGATCCCGGTGTACGTGTCCGAGGGCCTTTTCGACCTCGGCATCACCGGGCGCGACTGGATCGAGGAGCGGGGCGTGGACGTCGTCTCGCTCGGCGAGCTCGCCTACTCGAAGGCAACTGCCAACCCCATCCGAGTGGTGCTCGCGGTCGGGGAGGGCTCCACGTGGACGAGCCTGGAGGACCTCGCGGCCAGCTCGCGCGCGGAGGGACGGCGGCTCCGGGTGAGCACGGAGTACCCGCAGCTCACCGCCCGCGTGCTCGGCGCGCACGGGATCGACGCC
>JAJYGM010000331.1 GCA_021785095.1 Actinomycetes bacterium | reverse complement strand
TCAAGGCAGTACGCATCGACCACCGCGCCGATGTCTACCGACCAAGGTGAGGCGACGCCGGGTCATCAGTTCGAGACACTCCAGCTCAGCGAGGTGTGGAGATGCTTGAGTCTGGACGTGGACCGCGCCGGCGCTGGCTCGATTGGGTGGTCCGCCAATACTTGAAGGGCATCCACGACGTCACCACGGCTGAGCTCGTCGCGAAACGGTAACCCGACTATGTTCGGAACCCCCACGCCGAAGTGTTTTCCCTGAGCAGCGGCTCGATCGTCGAGGCGCCGAAGAGAGAAGGGGGGTGGTGCATCGCCGCGCCCGTGCTCGGAGACGAGTAGAAAGGATGCTCACCGCCATGACCCGGCACTACCTGTGGCGACTGCTTCCCTACTACCGACAGCTGCTATGGCTGATCGTGGCCGGTTCGCTGTGTGGCATCGCAATGAATGTGGCGGTCGTGCTCCCGCCGCTTCTGCTCGGCAACGTGATCAACGCTGTCCAGGCGGTTCAACGAGGGACGGGGACGACGGGCCATGTCGCGTCGGCGGCGCTCCTCCTAGCCGCCGGGTCCGCTGCCACCGAGGTCCCGAGGATGGGCAAGCGATATTGGCTAGGGGTCGCCCGTACGCGATTCGTCGCCAGCGTCCGAGCCGACACCCTCCGAGGTGCGCTAACTGCGCGAGCACCAGGCGGTGCTTCGATCCCCGTTGGCGACGTGATGGCCCGAGCAATCGGCGACGTTCAGGTGTTGGGCACCGGCGTGGGCGAGGTAATGGTCGAGACGTGGGACACCCTCCTTTTCTCGGCGTCGCTCATCATCACGATGTTCGTCCTTTCACCAGTGATCGCCCTCCTCGCCCTCGCTCCGGTCCCGCTGGCGCTATGGATGGCGAAGCGATCGGGCGTTTGGGTCTCCCAGAGAACACGGATCTCGCGCGAGACCGAAGCCGAGCTCACCGTGGCCCTCCGGGAGCGGATCGGAGCGCTCAGGCTCCTGCGGCTCTTCGGGCGGACCCATGCGGCCACGAAGCAGGTCCACGCGCTCGCCGAACGCCAGGCCGATGCCGAGCTCGCCGCAATCCGGCTCGAAGAGGCTCTTTCGGCTGTCTACACGGCGGTGTTGTCGTCGGGTGTGGTTTTCATCATCTGGGTCGGTGGCCGACAGGTGGCCGCAGCGTCGATGTCGCTCGGCGGCCTGGTCGCATTCCTGGCGCTCTTCTCGCGGTTCGTGACCCGCTCGCCGCGGATTCCCCAGATGGTCAATCGTGTCCAGGCAGGCGGAGCCGCGTACAGCCGGCTTGCGTCGCTGCTTGCCCCACCGCTGCGGCTCGAGCTCGGTTCGCGACGCGAGCGGTTCAGCGCGACTCTGGTCCCCGGCGCTATGTCTGTCTCCGGCGCTATGTCTGTCCCCGGCGCGCACGTGGCGCGCCAGCGTCCGCCTGTGGGCTTCCGCCTGGACGCGGTCACGTTCGCGTACCCAGGCGCGCCGACACCTGCGGTCGTCGATCTGGACCTCGATGCCCCTGCAGGGGCCTTCATCGCGGTGACGGGTCCGGTTGGCTCCGGCAAGAGCACGCTCGCACGTATCGCCGCCGGCATCGTGCCGCCAAGCTCCGGGGACGTCTGGATTGGCAATCGTCGCGCCGCGTCGTTGGATCCTGCAGAGCGCGCGGCTTCCGTGGGCTATCTGGGGCAGGAGCCGCACCTTTTCTCCGGGACCGTCGCGGAGAACGTGGCGCTCTGGGCGTCGGTCCCACTGGTCGGCTCCCCGTCACGGATCACAGACCGCGCGATCGCGCTGGCCGAGTTGGACCGCGACATCGCCGAGATGTCGGACGGACTCGCAACCCAGATCGGAGAACTGGGAGTGCGCGTATCAGGCGGCCAGCGCCAACGCATCGCGCTCGCCAGAGCGCTCGCCGCGCAGGGCCAGGTCCCCGGTTTGCTGGTCTTAGACGATCCGTTCTCGGCGGCGGACGTGCACACCGAAGCAGCGATCGTCGCTGGGCTGCGCGCGGCGTTCGGTCCAGGAGCACCCGAGGGGGAGCGAGCAACGATCCTGCTGATCTCGCACCGCCTCGCGGCGTTTCCTCTTGCCGACGTCGTCGTCGTACTGGATGCCGGTCGCGTGCGCGAGATCGGGACCCACGCCGAGCTCGTCGTGCGCGACGGCCTCTACGCGCGGATTGTGAGAGCCCAGGCCCGCCTCGAGACCGGCTCTCAAGGCGCTGGAACACGGCCGTGAGCGCCCTCTCGTCAGCGCCGCGTGCGGGCGCGGGAGGGACCGTGCCCTCCACCCCGCGCTTTTGGGATCAGGTCTGGTCGCTCGCGCGCCCCTGGCGGGGCCGCATCGCGGTTGTGGCGCTTTGCGTCGTCGGAGCAGCACTCGCCGGCGTGGTGCCGCCGCTGGTGGTGCGTCACGTCGTCAACGCCGACCTCGTTCCTCGGCGCACCGCTGGGCTCGTCGTGTCTGGCCTCGCCTATCTGGGCGCCATCGCCGCGGGGGCGGCACTCGTCTACTTGTACAGCTACCTCGCGGCGATCGTGGCCCAGCGGATCATCGTGACGATCCGCGTGGAGCTGTTCGCACACCTCTCGGCGCTCCCCGTCTCCTACCTCGACCAGACGCCGGTCGGGGACACGATCGGTAGGGCGACCGCAGACGTTGAGACCATCGACACGCTGTTCACCGACGGGATCACGACCCTGGTGGGCCAGGCCGTGTCGGTCGTTGCCATCGCCGTCGCGATGATCGTCGTCAGCCCGATGCTCAGCCTCGTGTCGCTCGTCGTGCTCCCTCCGCTCGTGTTCGTGAGCCGATGGCTCCAGGTGAGGGTCCGCGACGCGGAGCGCGCGACGAGGGTCGCGGTCGGTGAGCTGAACACCCAGCTCTCCGAGACGCTCGGTGGCACCGACACGATCCATGCCTTTCGCCGCGAGGAGGCGTTCGTCGTGCGGTTCCGCAGGGCGCTGCACGGCACGCTCGTCGCCCAGGAGTCCTCGGTGCGCTACAACGCCTTCTTCACGCCGGTCACGGCACTCTTGTCCTCGACGGTGATCGCGCTTCTCCTCTTCGTCGGGGCACGCGGTGTGTTCGGGACCGCGGGAGTCAACCTCGGCACGCTCGTGGCCTTCGTGCTGTTGTTCCAGGGATTCTTCGCACCTATCGTCGCACTCGGTGACCAGTGGAACGCCGTGCAGGCGGCGCTCGCTGGGGCGGAGCGGGTCCTCGAGGTGCTGGACCTGCCGGTGGAGGCACTTCCGCCTGCCGCGGAGCCGATCGGCGATGCAGGCATCGAGCTCGACGATGTGACCTTCGGCTACCAGCCGGGAACTCCGGTCCTCTGCGACGTTTCGCTCGTCGTGCGCCCCGGGGAGCGTGTCGCGATCGTCGGTCGGACAGGTTCAGGGAAGTCGACGCTCCTAGCACTGGCAGTCGGCTCCTATCCGCCCGACTCGGGCGAGGTCCGCCTCGCCGGCCGAACCCCTCGCGACATCGACGAGCCACTGCGGCGACGGGTGGTTGGCGTCGTCCCCCAGCATGTCCAGCTCTTCTCCGGCACGCTGCGCGACAACGTCACGCTGGGCGACGAGGGGATCTCCGACGAGGCGGTGAGAGAGACGCTCGCGCTCGTCGGGCTCGATGGGCTCGCGGCGGCTCTACCCGAAGGTCTCGACACGGTGCTCCTGGGTGGCGGTGGCGGCGCGGGCTTTGCGCTTTCGGCGGGTCAGCGCCAGCTGGTGGCTCTCGCGAGAGCGCTCGTCGCCGAGCCGCTCGTGCTGCTGCTCGATGAGGCGACGGCCGCGATCGACGCAAGCAGCGACGCCTCCTTCAGGGCCGCGCTGGCGGACTCAGCCTGGTCCAAAGGGTGTGCGGTCGTCATGGTGGCACACCGGATCTCGACGGCTCGCGACGCCGACCGCGTCGTCGTCATGGAGGCGGGCAGGGTCGTCGAGGAGGGGACACCCGGCGACCTCGTTGCAGCGGGCGGCCGGTTCGCCGCCCTCGCTGCGCTCGAAGAGGCAGGCTGGAGCTGGGAGGAACAGCCGCCCGAGACCGACCACCAGTACCTTCAACCAGACGAGCCGGAGGACAGATGACGCCGAGAGACACGTATTTACAGCCGAACGCGCCAGATCCCGTGCTCGAATCCGAGCACGTCCTCGAGCTCGTCCGGCGGCACGTGCCGACGGCCGAGACGGTCACCGGCATCGACGAGTCGGGAGGCGAGGCGCGGACTTACATGTGCGATGACGACGTCGTGCTGAAGGTGCAGCGTCCTCAGCAGCTGCGACCCCGCACTAGCCTGGAAAAGGAAGCGTTCATCCTCGGGGAGCTCGAGCGCTACCCCTCCATCCAGGTGCCGAGGGCACTCGGGTACGGACGCGACGGATCCGTTGAGTATCTCGTCCTGAGCCGCATCCCGGGCATCGCGCTCAAAGACTCGTCCTTCCAGGGCGAGGCTCGAGTCAAGGTGCTCCTTGCGCTCGGCGCGACGCTCCGGCGCATCCACGAGGTCGATCAGACCCAGATGGCGAATTCGGCGTTGATACCCGGCGACCGCCATCCCGGTGACCTCACCCTGCGCTTGACGGAGGTGTTCGAGTACCTTCGGGAGGACCTCGACGCCAAGGCGAGGGTACTGGAGGGCATCGACCTTGACTTGGTCCAGGACCAGTGCGTCTCGGCGCTGCCCGTGGACGGTCCGGTCGTGACGCTTCACTCGAACCCTGGCGCCGAGCACTGCTTCGTGGATCCCGGTGCAGGGGCATTCAGCGGTCTGATCGACTTCGGTGACGCCTATCGATCTCACCCCGCACTCGACATCCGGTCGTGGCGGTCGCCAGCTGACAGCCGCCACATGCTCAGCGGGTATGTGTCGGCGGCACCATTGCCAAGTGGCTTCGACCACGTGTGGCGGGCTGGAATCGTCGCAACCGAGCTCCGGCTCGCTGCGCGCGGCTACCGCAAGCCGCACGAGACGGTGGCAATCGTCCATCGCCTGCTCGAAGATCAGTGGCGATGAGCTCCTCAACCAGGGCCGCTGATCACAGGGCCGCTGATCACAGGGCCGCTGATCACAGGGCCGCTGATCACAGGGCCGCGCGAAGTCACTCGCTCGGTGGCTGCGGTTCGGGCAACGCACAGTGCGTTCCTGAGCGAATTGGCAGGCCGAATGGCCGCCTCATCAGGTCAGATGTTGCCTTGATGGCTGCACAAGTGGGCCGTAGGCACTCGTATTCGAACTTCGCCGAGATGCGGAAACGGCTCCTCGGTACGCAATCGCGCACGGGGTGGGCCGGGTAGTTCAGGCGTGAACGGCATCAACGGAGGGTGCCGGGATCGGCCGCCCGCTCGAGCGCGACGGCTCCAGCTCCTCGATGTTGAGATCGTGCCGCCGGACGAGAGCGACCAGCTGCCGGAGCCGGCAGGGATTTGCGTGCCCGGCGCGGTCCCGAAGGTTGAGCTGCTTGGGCATGCCAGGGCGACAGAGGAAGTGGTGGCTGCCCCTTACCCGCAGCTCGCCGAATCCGAGGGCGACCAACAGCTTCTGGGCGTCGGAAGAGGCGACGCTGGTGACGGTCCCAGCCGGGAGGCGTCCGAGAAGCGCTCTTGGTGTCAGGGCCCGCACGGTACGCATCGGGTGTGACGCCGACTCACCACTGAGTACGAACACCCCCCCTCCGGCGGCCAAATACCAAGTCACACAGCCACAACCGACGGCCCGTCCATCGGCCTCGGAGCGTCGAACTCTGCCATGCGAACAGGACGGGGTGATCGATAGGCAAGACGGCATCCGTCGCAGGCTCGCAGGGAGTCCGACGGACGGGTGCGCGCACCCGATCCCTTGTCGACGCCGTACTCATCGCCGGCGGGTCGAGACTTCTCCGCACCGAATCCGGCGTGGTGGGCTCAAATCCGTCGCTGCGTGAACGTCACTCCGACGGCAGCAACACGGCTGTCCATCGTCTAGCCGGTTGGGCTTGACAGCGCTCGCCCGATCAGTAACTATGAGAGATAGATAATCTATCTGTCATAGTTCTGGAGCTACGTGATGGCCAGCGAGACGAACAACCAGGTTGATCGACGAGGACGCCGCCGGGAAGCGAAGCGGGCGACGATCTTGGCAGAGGCGTGGAGGCTGGCTCATCGTGACGGCCTGGCCGCCATCTCGCTGCGAGACCTGGCGGAGCGCGTCGACCTGCGTCAGCCGTCCCTCTACGCCTACTTCGACTCGAAGCTCGGCCTGTACGATTTGATGTTCGCCGACGGCAACCGGCAGCTCCTCGACCTGGTGAGATCCCTCTCCCTGAACGACAACCCACGCGAAGCGCTCGTCGAGTTCGTCGAGACCCTGGTGCGGTTCTCGACCGTGGACGTGGTACGCCACCAGCTGCTGTTCCAGCGGACGATCCCCGGCTTCGAGCCTTCGGCGGGGTCCTACGCGCTCGCTCTCGAGTTCTACGACATCGCTCACCAGCGACTCTCTGCCGCAGGCGTGTCGGATTCCGGAGAGGTCGACCTCTTCAGTGCCCTCGTCAACGGCCTCGCCCATCAGCAGGTGGCGAACGACCCCGGAGGCGATCGCTGGGTACGCCTCTCCAGACGGGCGGTTGACATGTTTCTTGCCGACGTCGATCGACGCCGGCAGGGCAGCGCTCCGAAAGGCGCACCGCAATGACCGAGGCAGCCATCCGCGACGTGGCCAAGATCCCCAGGATCGCCCACGACGAGGCGATGCGGATCGCCAAAGTGGAGAACTGCAAGTTCGCGGCCCCGCTTCGCAGCTTCGAGCCCGGCGACTGGACCAAGCCCACCGACTGCACACTCTGGGACGCGCAAGCCCTGATCGCCCACGTGGTGGGGTCTGCCACCGGCCAGGCTTCGCCGCGCGGGTTCGTCCGTCAGGTCCGCAAGGGACGCCCACTCGTCGCCGAGATCGGCGGCCAGTTCTGGTGGGACGGGATGAACGAGCTCCAGGTTCGCGAGCGGACCGGCCTCGGCACCGAACAGCTCGTCGCCGAGTGGGATGCCGCTTCTGCCAAGGCGCTTCGCGCACGCACCCGGCTTCCGCGCCTCGTTGCCAAGCTTCCCCTGCTCAAGCTCCCGACTCCCGTCGGCCGGCAACCACTCTCCTACCTCTTCGACGTCGGCTTTACCCGCGACGTGTGGATGCACCTCATCGACTTGGCTCGGGCAACGGCCAAGAGGCTCGACGTCGATCCCGAACACGACGCCCGGATCGTGGCCGACCTCGTCGCCGAATGGGCGACCACCCCGATCCGCGAAGGAGCACGACATGAACACCCAGATCAGCGAGATCGCCGAACGCATCTACCGGCTCTCAACCTTCGTCCCCGACCTCGGCCCGACCGGCTTCACCTTCAACCAGTACCTCATCGACGACGAACAACCCCTGCTCATCCACGCCGGGCACCGAGCAGCCTTCCCGCTCCTCGCCGAGGCCCTCGCCACGATCACCCCGCTCGACCGACTCCGCTGGATCACCTTCGGCCGCATCGAGGCCGACGAGTGTGGCGCCATGAACCAACTGCTCGCCGCGGCACCTCAGGCCGAGGTGGCACACGGGGCGCTCGGCTGCATGGTGTCGCTGAACGACCTGGCCGACCGGCCGCCCCGCCCACTGGCCGACGGCCAGGTCCTCGAGCTCGGCGCGCACCGGGTCCGGCACATCGACACCCCGCACGTCCCCCACGGCTGGGAGGCCCGGATCCTCTACGAGGAGACCACCAACACCCTGCTTTGCGGAGACCTCTTCACCCAACTCGGCAACGACCCCGCGGTCACGACCGATGACATCATCGGTGCCGCCGCGCAGGCGGAGGACGTCTTCGGGGCAAGCTGCCTAGCGCCGAACACCGGTCGCACTATCCGGCGACTGGCCGACCTCAACCCGACGACGCTCGCCGTCATGCACGGCTCCTGCTTCGCCGGAGACGGGTCGATGGCGCTCCTCGCGCTCGCCGACGAGTACGACAGGCGTCTCTCCGACGCCCAGTCCTAGAGCGGCCCCTTTCGGCCGCCTGAAGCGCCCGGACGTGAAACTGTCACAAATTCGTTTGTCGAATCTGGTGGGCCATAGACACTCGTATTCGAACCGAGAGCTCCGGGACCGGTTGCGCCGGCTACCTGCGGATCGGTGGCCCGGCCTGGGCG
>JAJYGM010000411.1 GCA_021785095.1 Actinomycetes bacterium | reverse complement strand
CGCCAACCCCGGCGCGATCATCCCGCTCGACGTGAAGGTCGGCGACACCGTCGTCTACTCGAAGTACGGCGGCACCGAGATCACCGTCGACGGCGAGGACCTGCTGATCCTCTCCGGCCGGGACGTGCTCGCCAAGCTGGACAAGTAGCGCGACCATCCGCACAGGGGGGCCGCACCGCGCAGGGCTGTGCCCGCGCGGTGCGGCCCCCTCTCACTGAGAGGTTCCCCCATGCCCAAGATCCTGAAGTACGACGAGGCCGCGCGCCGCGGCCTCGAGGCCGGCGTGAACAAGCTGGCCGACACCGTGAAGGTCACCCTCGGCCCGAAGGGCCGGAACGTGGTGATCGAGAAGAAGTTCGGCGCGCCGACCATCACGAACGACGGCGTCTCCATCGCCCGCGAGGTGGAGCTCGAGGACCCCTTCGAGAACATGGGCGCCCAGCTCGTGAAGGAGGTCGCCACGAAGACCAACGACGTCGCCGGTGACGGCACCACCACGGCCACCGTGCTTGCGCAGGCGCTCATCTCCGAGGGCCTCCGGAACGTCGCGGCCGGCGCGAGCCCCTCCTCCTTGAAGCGCGGCATCGAGCGAGGCGTGGCCGCTGCCGTGAAGTCCATCGCCGAGCAGGCGAGGGACGTGGAGGGAAGGACCGAGATCGCCCAGGTGGCGTCCATCTCTGCGGCCGACCCGTCGATCGGGGACGTGCTCGCCGAGGCGATCGACAAGGTCGGCAAGGACGGCACGGTGACCGTCGAGGAGTCCAACACCTTCGGGATGGAGCTCGAGCTCACCGAGGGGATGCAGTTCGACAAGGGCTTCCTCTCCCCGTACTTCGTAACCGACCCCGAGCGCCAGGAGTCGGTGCTCGAGGATCCCTACGTCCTGTTCTTCAACGGGAAGATCGGCGCCGTCCACGACCTCGTGCCGGTGCTCGAGAGGGTGATGCAGGCCGGCAGGCCCCTCCTCATCGTCGCCGAGGACGTAGAGGGCGAGGCGCTCGCGACGCTCGTGGTGAACAAGATCCGCGGCACGTTCACGTCGGTCGCGGTGAAGGCACCGGGGTTCGGGGAGCGCCGCAAGGCGATGCTCCAGGACATGGCGATCCTGACGGGCGGCCAGGTCATCTCCGAGGAGATCGGGCTCAAGCTCGAGAGCGCGACGCTCGACCTCCTCGGGCGCGCGCGCCGGGTGATCGTGACGAAGGACGACACCACGATCGTGGAGGGTGCCGGCCCCGAGGCGGACGTGTCGGGCCGCATCGCCCAGATCAAGCGGGAGATCGAGGAGACCGACTCCGACTGGGACCGCGAGAAGCTCCAGGAGCGTCTCGCCAAGCTCGCGGGCGGCGTCGCCGTCGTGAAGGTCGGTGCCGCCACCGAGGTGGAGCTGAAGGAGAAGAAGCACCGCATCGAAGACGCGCTCTCCGCCACCCGGGCAGCCATCGAGGAGGGCATCGTGGCCGGCGGGGGCACCGCGCTCCTGCGCAGCCGTGCAGCCGTCGAGAAGGTGGCGGCCGAGCTCGACGGCGACGAGGCGACGGGCGCCCGCGTCGTGGCGAAGGCCCTCTCCGAGCCGCTTCGCTGGATCGCGCAGAACGCGGGCCTCGAGGGGGCGGTCTACGTGCGCCAGGTCGAGTCCGAGTCTGCCGGCACGGGGCTCGACGCGGCCACCGGCGAGATCGTCGACCTCGTGAAGGCCGGGATCATCGACCCCGCGAAGGTGACCCGCTCCGCGCTGCAGAACGCCGCGTCCATCGCCGCGCTGCTGCTCACCACCGAGGTGCTCGTGGCCGACAAGCCCGAGAAGCCGCAGGCTGCCCCTGCAGGCGCCGGCGGCGGCATGGGCGGGATGGGCGGCATGGGCGGGATGATGTAGTCCACGCCACGAGACCGTGACGTGGACCCGACGTGATCCCCCGTCCCGCCACGGCCGAGCCTGGTGGCCCTCCGCCGTGGAGCCCGCGGCGGGGGATCACGCTCTCCTTCGTGCTCGACGCCTTGGCCCGTGCCGGTCGCAGCCTCGCCCAGGGGCCGCCACCGAGCCCTGCCGGCGTCACCGGCGTCGAGGCCGCAGACGTCGCTGCCGCCCCCTCCGCGGTGCTGGTCGCCCTGTTCGAGGAGGGAGGCGAAGCGCGGGTCCTGCTGACCAGGCGCTCGACGCTCCTGCGTACCCATCGCGGCCAGGTGAGCTTCCCCGGCGGCCGCATCGACCCCGGGGAGGACGCGCTCGCCGCCGCGGTGCGCGAGGCCCACGAGGAGATCGGCCTGGACCCGGCGCTGGTCCGGCCAGTCGGGTACCTCGCGCGGGCGTTCGCCTTCGTCACCGGCGTGCCGATCACCCCTGTGGTCGCATGGCTCCCCGCGCGCCCCGACCTCGTGCCCAACCCGGCCGAGGTGGACCGCGCGTTCGACGCCTCCCTCGCAGACCTCTCCGCGAGCTTCGAGCAGGAGTGGTGGAGCTCGCCAGGGCAGCCTCGGTCCGCCATGTACTTCTTCTCGGTCGAAGGGGAGACCGTCTGGGGCGCGACGGGCCGGATGCTCTTCGACCTGCTGACGACGGTCCTGGTCGACGGCCGGCGCGGCTCCTGACCGCCGATCGAGCGGTCGCTGACCGCCGCGATGCGACCGGTACAGTGGGACGCGCTCGGGCGTCGGCGCACACCACTGGAGGCGATCGTGGCAGACACAGAGATCGGGATCTTCAAGTCGGGGCGCCGGGCATACGGTTTCGACGACATCGCCATCGTGCCCAGCCGGCGTACCCGTGACCCCGAGGACGTCGACGTCTCGTGGGAGATCGACGCCTGGCGCTTCCGCCTGCCGCTCCTCGGGGCCGCGATGGACGGCGTCACGAGCCCGCGCACCGCGATCGAGCTCGGCCGGCTCGGAGGGCTCGGGGTCTTGAACCTCGAAGGGCTCTGGACCCGCTACGAGGACCCGATGCCGCTGTTCGAGGAGATCCGCGAGCTCGACGACGACAAGGCGACCCCGCGGATGCAGCAGATGTACCAGGAGCCCGTCAAGCTCGAGCTCGTCACCGAGCGCATCCGCCAGATCAAGGAGTCCGGCGTCGTGGCGGCCGCGTCGGTGACCCCGCAGCGGACCGAGGAGCTCGCGGCCGCCTGCCTGGCGGCGGAGCTCGACGTGCTCGTCGTCCAAGGCACCGTCGTGTCAGCCGAGCACGTGTCCAAGAAGACCGAGCCCCTGAACCTGAAGCGCTTCATCCGCGAGTTCGAGCTCCCCGTCGTCGTCGGAGGTTGCGCGTCGTACCAGGCCGGCCTGCACCTGATGCGCACCGGCGCCGTGGGCGTCCTCGTCGGGGTCGGGCCGGGCAACGCGTGCACCACCAGGGCGGTGCTGGGCCTCGGCGTGCCGCAGGCGACCGCGATCGCGGACGTCGCCGGCGCGAGGATGCGCCACCTCGACGAGACGGGCGTGTACGTGCACGTGATCGCCGACGGCGGGATGTCGAAAGGTGGCGACGTGGCCAAGGCGATCGCGTGCGGCGCGGACGCCGTGATGCTCGGCTCCCCGCTCTCGTCTGCCGTCGAGGCGCCCGCAAGCGGCTTCCACTGGGGGATGGCCACCTTCCATCCCACGCTTCCGCGCGGGACCCGGGTCCGGACCGGGGTCCGCGGCACTCTCGCAGAGATCCTCCTCGGGCCCGCCCACGAGAACGACGGGCGGATGAACCTCTTCGGCGCACTCCGCACGGCGATGGCCACCTGCGGCTACGAGACGGTGAAGGAGTTCCAGAAGGCCGAGGTCATGATCGCCCCCGCGCTGCAGACCGAGGGCAAGCAGCTCCAGCGGTCCCAGGGCGTGGGCATGGGCCACTGAGCGCGACCGGCGACCTCACGGCCGACCTGAACCCGGCGCAGCGCGCCGCGGTGGAGCACCGCGGCGGCCCGTTGCTCGTCGTGGCGGGGGCGGGGTCGGGCAAGACGCGGGTCCTCACCCGGCGCATCGCGCACCTGCTCCAGAGCGGCGACGCGGCGCCCTGGGAGATCCTGGCCATCACCTTCACGAACAAGGCGGCCGACGAGATGCGCCGGCGGGTCGTCGACCTGGTCGGCGCGCGTGCCGAGCGGATGTGGGTCTCGACGTTCCACTCGGCGTGCCTTCGCATGCTGCGAGCCCATGCCGGGCGCGTCGGCTACGCCAGCTCGTTCAGCGTCTACGACGAGTCCGACTCGCGCCGGCTGGTCGAGCTCGCCGAGGACGAGCTCGGCATCGACACGAAGCGCCTCCCGCCGCGCGCGGTGGCGGCTGCGATCTCCCAGGCGAAGGCGGAGCTCGTCGGGCCCGAGCGCTTCGCCGAGGAAGCGTCCTTCGGCGCGGACCCGTTCCGCCGGCGGATCGGCGAGGTGTACGCCGAGTACCAGCGCCGGCTCCGGGCCGCGAACGCCATGGACTTCGACGACCTGCTGTTCCAGGCGGTCCACCTGCTCCAGTCGTGCCCGGACGTCCTTCTCGCGTACCGGCAGCGGTTCCGCCACGTCCTCGTCGACGAGTACCAGGACACGAACCACGCGCAGCACGAGATCGTCCTCCTCCTCTCGCGCGAGCACGGGAACGTGACGGTGGTGGGCGACTCGGACCAGTCCATCTACCGCTGGCGCGGCGCGGACATCGCCAACATCTTGGAGTTCGAGACCGCGTTCGAGCGCGCCACGACGGTGGTCCTCGACCAGAACTACCGGTCGACCCAGACGATCCTCGACGCCGCCAACGCCGTCATCTCGAACAACCTGGCGCGACGCCCGAAGGCCCTGTTCACCGACGGGGGTGCGGGGCCACGGATCTGCGTCTACCGGGCAGAGGACGAGCGCGACGAGGCGTCGTTCGTGGCGAACGAGCTCCTGACGCTGCACGGGGCGGAGGGGCTCTCCTACGGGGACGTGGCCGTCTTCTACCGAACGAACGCGCAGAGCCGCGTCGTCGAAGAGGAGCTGGTCCACCAGGGCATCCCCTACAAGGTCGTGGGGGGCACCCGCTTCTACGACCGCAGGGAGGTGCGCGACGTGCTCGCCTACCTGCGCGTGGTCGCGAACCCCGACGACGAGATCTCGTTCCGCAGGATCCTGAACGTCCCCAAGCGCGGCATCGGCCAGATGTCGGTGGTCCGCCTCTCGGCCGCCGCGGCGGCGGCGGGCGCGCCCGTCGGCCGCATGCTCGAGCAGGCCGAGGCTGCGGGCCTGACCGGCAAGGCGCTGAAGGGCGCCCAGGAGCTCTCCTCCCTCTTGCGGGAGCTGCGGGCCGCGGCCGCCGAGGTCGCGCCCGGCGACCTCGTCCAGCTGGTCGCGAAGCGGTCCGGGTACCTCGACGAGCTGGCGGCGGAGGGCACCCACGAAGCCGAGGGCCGCATCGAGAACATCGCCGAGCTCGCCGACGCCGCCGGGGAGTACGAGCGACTGTCGGAGCTGCTCGAGACCGTCGCGCTGGTGTCGGACTCCGACGAGCTCGACGCCGGCGGGTCGCGCGTGTCGCTCATGACGCTGCACACCGCCAAGGGCCTCGAGTTCCCCGCGGTCTTCCTGGTCGGCATGGAGGAGGGCGTCTTCCCGCATTCTCGGACCCTCGGGGAGCCGCTCGAGCTGGAAGAGGAGCGCCGGCTCTGCTACGTGGGCATCACGCGCGCCCGCCGGCTCCTCTACCTCACGCACGCGTGGAGCCGGACCCTCTGGGGGCGCACGATGCCGGGGCTGCCGAGCCGCTTTCTCGCAGAGGTGCCCGAGGAGCTGCGCCGGGAGGTGGGCGGGGGACGCGTCTTCGGCGCGTCCGGGAGTGACACGCCCGGCGCGCCCGTCCGGGGCGGATCGTTGCTCGGATCGGGGGGGAGGCGGCTCCATGCTCCGGCTCAGCGGGCGACCACCGGCGCGGAGGCCCTCGGCCTCGTCGCCGGCGACCACGTCGTGCACGAGCGGTGGGGCCCGGGGGTGGTGGTCGGCGCTGAGGGCGAGGGGGACCGCGCGCAGGCGACCGTGCGGTTCGAGTCCGTCGGGCGCAAGACGCTGCTCCTGTGCGCGTCGCCGTTGCGACGGGCGACCTGATGCGCCGCCCGGCTGGCGGGGCCGCGCGCCCCGCCGCCTATCATCGCCGTCGATGAACCGCCCCTACCGCGTGGTCGTGGCCAAGCCCGGTCTCGACGGCCACGACCGGGGCGCCAAGGTCATCGCCCGGGCGCTGCGCGACGCCGGCTTCGAGGTCGTCTACACCGGCCTCCATCAGACCCCCGAGCAGGTCGTCCGAGCGGCGGTCGAAGAGGATGCCGACGCCCTCGGCCTTTCGCTCCTCTCGGGCGCCCACCTGACCCTCGTCCCGAAGATCATGGCGCAGCTCGCCGCACAGGGGAGGGGCGACGTGCTGGTCGTCGTCGGCGGCATCATCCCCGAGCGCGACGTCCCCGAGCTCGAGCGCGAGGGCGTCGCCCACGTGTTCACGCCGGGTGCGCCGCTGCCCTCGATCGGTGCGTGGCTCGAGGCCGCGCTGGACCGCCGCGAGGCACGCCAAGCCCTCTAGAGCCCCGAAGGAGCCGGATGGACCTGTTCGAGTACCAAGGCAAGCAGTACTTCGCCCGCTACGGGATCCCGACCTCGCCGGGTGGCGTCGCGAGCACCGTCGACGAGGCGGTCGCCCAGGCGGAGGCCGCGGGCTACCCGGTGGTGGTGAAGGCGCAGGTGAAGGTCGGCGGGCGCGGCAAGGCGGGCGGGATCAAGCTCGCCGCCGACGCCGAGGAGGTCCGGCGCCACGCCGGGGCCATCCTCGGGATGGACATCAAGGGTCACGTGGTCCACCGCCTGTGGATCGAGCACGCGTCGGACATCGCCGAGGAGTACTACGCGAGCTTCACCCTCGACCGCCCCGCGAAGACGTACCTCGGGATGCTCTCCGCCGAGGGCGGCGTGGAGATCGAGGAGGTCGCCGCCACGAACCCGGGCGCGATCGCGCGGCTCCACGTGGACCCGGTACGCGGCCTCGACGTCGCGGCCGCGCACCGGTGGGCCGAGGAGGCGGGGCTCCCCGACGCGGCGCGCGACCAGGCCGCGGAGGTGCTCGTCGCCCTCTACCGCTGCTACGAGGAGGGCGACTGCGACCTCGCCGAGATCAACCCGCTGATCCTCACCACCGGCGGCCGGGTCCACGCCCTCGACGCGAAGGTCACGCTGGACGACAACGCGCGGTTCCGCCATCCCGAGTGGGAGGAGTTCGCGGCGACCGAGACCGAGGACCCCCGCGAGCAGATGGCCAGGGACAAGGGGCTCAACTACGTCGGCCTCTCGGGGGACGTCGGGATCATCGCCAACGGCGCCGGCCTCGCGATGAGCACCTGCGACGTGGTGAGCCAGGTGGGCGGTGCCCCCGCGAACTTCCTCGACATCGGCGGCGGCGCGAACGCCGACGTGATGTCGGCAGCGCTCGAGGTGATCAACGCCGACCCGTCCGTGCGGGCGATCTTCGTGAACATCTTCGGCGGCATCACCCGCGTCGACGAGGTGGCGAAGGGCGTGATCGAGGCGCTCGGCCGCGTCGACCTGCGATCGCCGATCGTGCTGCGGCTCGACGGCACGAACGTGCAGGAGGGGCGGGCGCTCCTTCAGCCGCACCTCTCGGACGGGCTGATGGCGGAGGCGACGATGCTGGAGGCGGCCCGCCGGAGCGTGGCGCTGGCGGCTGCAGGTGAGCGAGGGAGCGAGGAGCGAGCGTGAGCATCTTCGTCGACGAGACGACGACCGTCGTCGTCCAGGGATTGAGCCCGACCAGCCAGGGCCTGTACCACGGGAAGCGCAACCGCGACTACGGGACGAAGGTCGTCGCGGGAACGAACCCCGGTCGCGGCGGGGAGGTGATCGAGGGCATTCCGGTCTTCGCCACCGTCGCCGAGGCCGTCGAGGCGACCGGTGCGAGCGCGTCGTTCGTCTCCGTGCCGCCGGCGTACGCCGCCGCGGCGATCCTGGAGGCCGCCGAGGCGGGCATCTCCTTCATCGTGTGCATCACCGAGGGCATTCCCGCCCACGACGAGGCCCGCACCTACAACCGCCTGGTCCAGGACCACCCGGGCACGCGCCTCCTCGGGCCCAACTGCCCGGGGATCATCTCGCCGGGCAAGTGCAACATCGGCATCACGTCGGGCGACATCGCGCTCGCCGGCGGGCCGGTGGGCATCGTGAGCCGCTCGGGGACCCT
>JAJYGM010000221.1 GCA_021785095.1 Actinomycetes bacterium | reverse complement strand
TTCGGGCTCCCGGCCTGCGTAGCTGATCGGCACTTCGTAGATGCGGTAGCCGCGACGCAGGACCTTGGCGGTGATCTCGGGCTCGAACTCGAATCGGTCGGACTCGATCGTCATGCCGTCGATCACGCGCCGGTCGAAGGCCTTGTAGCACGTCTCCATGTCCGAGAGCGTCGTCGCGTAGAGGAGGTTGGTCACGAGCGAGAGGAAGCGGTTCCCGATCCAATGGAGGAGGAGCATGTTCTTCCGGCCGCCGGTGAACCGGCTGCCGTAGACGACGTGCGCCTTGTGCTTCAAGATCGGATCGAGCAGCTGCGACCAGTCGTCGGGGTCGTACTCGAGGTCCGCGTCCTGGACGATCACGAGGTCGCCGGTCGCGCGCTCGAGGGCCGTGCGCACTGCCGCGCCCTTTCCGCGGTTGCGCTCGTGCCTGACCACACGCACGGTGGAGTCTGCGACGGCGGCGAGCACCTGGTCGGTGCCATCGGTCGACCCGTCGTCGACGACCACGACGTCCACGACGAGCGGCACGTCCGCGGCACGCACCCGGCGGATGATCTCGGCGACGGTCGCCCGCTCGTTGTACACCGGGACGATCACGGAAAGCGTGCGGTAGTCCTTGCGCTCGAGCAGCCTGTCGGCCGCGTGCGAGCCGCCTCGGACGGACGGCGGCGCGCGCCGGCTCCCGGGATCCTGCGCTCCCGAGGAGCCGGTCGCTGCCCCGGCTCGACGCGACCGGACCTCCTCGGGCTGATCTGGCAGCTCGCGGCTCGTGCCCAGCCGCTCTGCCACCCAGGCACCGACCGGGTCGTCTCCCCCAGCCAGCCACCAGGCGAGGTGGGCGTGCAGGCACTTCACCCCGGCTCGCGCGCCCCCCACGCCCCCGGTCGGCCGGGGTCCCCGTCGGCCCGCAGGGATGAGCGCGTCCCGCTCCGCCGCGTAGCGCTCGTGCGCCCGCGCGAGCTCCGCCGGGTCGACCGCCGCCTCGGCCGCGCGCACCCCTCCCTCCGATTCGAGCCTCGAGACGGCCGAGCGGAGCTCGGGGTCCACGAGCCAGAAACGAGTGGGCATCGGCGTCCCGTCGTGGAGCAACGGCGCGTTCTCGATGACCGACGGGACCCGGTCGCGGCGGCGCCTCACGACCGCGAGGTCGCCGCGGGGCGCATGGCCGAGGAGCGCGGTCACCATCGCGAGGTCGTCGCGGCGCTGCTCCTCCGCTCCGGGCACCGCGACCCGCGCGCCGCGCGACGAACGGTCTTGCGCGGCCGCGCCGAGGCGCGGCTCGGGCGGCTCGCTCATCGCCAGAACTCGAGGGTCCGGAGGATCCGCGTGAAGAAGCCCCCCGTCGTGGTCACGACGTGGGTCGGTCCCGACGACCGGGAAGCGCCGGGCGACCCGCCCGCGCGGCTCTGGGTCCGAGAGGAGCCACGACCGCTCCCTGCCGGGCCTGTCTGTGCGAGCGTCCCGTCGGAGCCGGTCGTGCCGCTTGGCGGGAGCACCTGGTACGCCTGGTCCCCGGGCGGCACGAGACCGAGCTGGTCCTGGGCGATCCGGCCGAGGGCCGACAGTGTGCGCAGCTGTCTCTCGTGGCGCCCGAGCGCCGCGTTCTCGCCGTCGAGCCGGCTCAGCTGCGCGGAGGCGGCGGCGAGCTGCTCGCGCTGGTGGAGGAGGGCGGACACCGGGAACCACGCCCCGACGATCACCGCCGAGACGAGCACCGCGAGGGCGAGGGAGAGACGGTTGCGGCGCACCCGCGCGGCGTTCCGGCGCTCCGTACGCGACCTCGCCGGTCGCCCGGCCGGCGCGCGCGGAGCGGTCGGGGACACCGTGGCGCGTGAGGGCGTGCGAGCAGCTCTTCGGGACGGCCCCCGAGCACGGCGGCGCGTCGGCGAGCCGGGGGTCGCAGGAGCGCGGCGGCGCGTCGGCGAGCCGGAGCCGGGGGTCGCAGGAGCCCGGCGGCGCGTCGGCGAGCCGGGGGTCGCAGGAGCCCGGCGGCGCGTCAACGAGCTACCGGGTCTCCGCACGCCGCCCTCTGCTGAGGGCGTCCCGGCCCGGGAAGGACGCGGACGGCCCGAGGTCCTCTTCGATGCGCAAGAGCTGGTTGTACTTCGCCACGCGGTCGGTCCGGCAGGGAGCACCCGTCTTGATCTGCCCGGCGTTCGTCGCCACCGCCAGGTCTGCGATGGTGGTGTCCTCGGTCTCGCCCGAGCGGTGGGAGATCACCGGGCGGTAGCGCGCGCGTGCAGCCAGCTCGATCGCGTCGAGGGTCTCGGTCAACGTGCCGACCTGGTTCACCTTGATCAGCACCGCGTTGGCCACGCCTGCCTCGATGCCGCGCTCGATGCGCGCGACGTCGGTCACGAACAGGTCGTCCCCGACGAGCTGGACTCGGTCGCCGATCGCAGCCGTGAGTGCAGCCCAGCCCTCCCAGTCGTCTTCTGCCATGCCGTCTTCGAGCGAGACGACCGGATAGCGGTCGACCACGTCCGCCCAGTACTCGACCAACTGGTCCGGAGCGAGCCGGCGACCCTCCCCGACGAGCTCGTACGCCCCGTCCTTCCACAGCTCGCTCGCCGCGGGGTCGAGCGCGATCGCGATCTCCTCGCCGGGGGTGCGGCCCGCCGCCTCGATCGCTTCGAGGAGCACCTTGAGCGGCTCCTCGTTGGTCGGCAGGTCCGGGGCGAAGCCTCCCTCGTCACCGACCGCCACCGAGAGGCCGCGCCGGAAGAGCTGCCCGCGCAGCGCGTGGTACGTCTCCACGCTCCAGCGAAGGGCCTCACCGAACGACGCAGCGCCGACGGGCACGAGCATGTACTCCTGGAAGTCGATCGAGTTGCGCGCGTGCACGCCGCCGTTGACGACGTTCAGCATCGGGAGCGGGAGCGTGTGGGCGTTCACGCCTCCGATGGCGCGGTAGAGGGGGAGCTCGAGCTCGAACGCAGCCGACTTCGCGACCGCGAGCGAGGTCGCGACGATGGCGTTGGCGCCGAGCCGGCTCTTGTCGGGGGTGGCGTCGAGATCGACCATTGCCATGTCGACCCCCCGCTGGTCGAGCGCGTCCATCCCGGCGAGCGCGCCCGCGATCTCCTCCTGCACGTTCGCCACCGCGCGCTGGACGCCCTTCCCCCCGTACGGGCCGTCGCCGTCGCGTAGCTCGACGGCCTCGTGGACACCGGTGGAGGCCCCAGACGGCGCGATGGCGCGCCCGCGGGCGCCGCTGTCGAGGATGACCTCGACCTCGACCGTCGGGTTCCCGCGCGAATCGAGAACCTGGCGACCGACGACGTGTTCGATCGTGCTCATCGATCAGCTCCCTGGCGCAGTCACAGCCGTTCGGCGGCACTCCACGCTACCGGATCGCCTCAGCAGCATCGGGTCTTCCGTGCCGGCTCCGCGTCCGGCATCGCTGCGGCGCGCTCGAACGGGATCAGCCTGGAGGAGGCGTCCGGTCTTCGCTCGCTCGCCGCCGCTCGATCCGGCTCTCCTTGCCCAGCTGCTCGGCGCGTCTTTCCGCCTCGCGAAGACGGGCAGCGAACCTTCCCGCCTCCGCGCGCAGCGCGTCTTCGGGCTCGACGCCTGCACGTCTCACGAGGTCCGAGACCGCCCACAGCAGCGCGCCCGCGACGTCGGCGGGCGGGCTCTCCGGCTCCTGGGTCCGGCGCGCCGACGCGTCGGCGACGGGCGCCGTCTCGGCGCCGACCCCGGCCAGCGCGTCCAGCAGCGCGCCCGCGTCGGCCCGGAGCGTGCCCGCCTCCGCCAGCGACGCTCCTGGTACTGCGCCGGACTTGCGCTGCAGCTTCACTGCGAGCGCCAACGACGGCAGCGCAGCGGGGATGCCGTCGGTCACGCTCGCGCGCCCCTTCTCCTTCTTCTTGATCTCCTCCCAGTTCGCCACCACGGTCACCGCGTCGTGGGCCGCGACGTCGCCGAAGACGTGGGGGTGGCGCGAGACGAGCTTGTCGTGGAGGGACCTCGCCACGTCTGCGACGGTGAAGCTCCCCTCTTCGGCGGCCAGGCGCGAGTGGATGAAGACCTGGAACAAGAGATCGCCGAGCTCCTCTTCGAGGTGGAGCGCCGCACGCTGCCCGGCGTCGCCGTCCCGGCCCGCTCCGTCGTCGTGGCGCGCCCGCTCGAGGGCGTCGATCGCCTCCAGGACCTCGTAGGCCTCCTCCAAGAGGTGCCGCTCGAGCGACGTGTGGGTCTGCTGGCGGTCCCAGGGGCAATCGTGCCGGAGGCGCCGCACCAGCTCGTCCAGGGCGGCCAGCTCGCCGGCCACCCGCGCGGCCAGCTCGGGCACCCACAAGGTGGTCAGGTGGTCGGGCACGATGGCGCGATCGAGCTCGTGCCAGGGGACGACGACGACCACCTCGTCGTCGAGGCCGAGATGATGGAGGACGGTCACCGCCACGTCCTCCGACGCCTCCACGTCGCCGATCGCGAGCTTCACCTCGGAGAGCACCGTTTGGGACCAGCACTGGGCGACGAGCAGCGGGCCGCGCTCTCCAGCGGCCTCCACGGCGAAGCGGGTGCCGTCGACCAGCCGGACACCCGCAGCCAGGGGGTCCACGCCGAGGCGCGCCCAGGCGAGGTCGAGGAAGGACATGGCGGGGACGAGGGTGACGTCGATCCTCGGGTCCGAGCGCAAGAGCTCGACGGTGCGCTCGCCGACCATCGGCGAGCCCGGGACGGCGTAGACGACCTGGCCGCCGCCGGCCGACACCGCCTGCGCCGCGGCCACCAGGTCCTCCACGATGCGCTCGTAGACCTCGTCGAAGGTCTCTGCCTCGTCGTACTGGTCGAACGCGGCGACGGCGGCGGCGGCGGACGGCCCCGAGGCGGAGGTGGGCTTCGCGGATCGACCCGAGGCGGGAGGGACGGACGAGCCCGGCCCGAACAAGGCCGAGGCCGCCGGATGGCGCGAGGTGCGCAGGAACGCCATCGTCGCGGAGCACAACAGCTCGCGGGTCGTGGACGGGATCAGGTCCTCGCCGGCGGGGCCCAGGCCGACGACGGTGACGAGCGGCCGAGCCACCCGAGCCCCACCTACCTCGCGGCGCTCATGAACTGGCTGCTGTCAAGGTGGGGCGGTTGGCCGACGGCGAGAGCTCGGCGCCGGGAGGCGGCGAGGGCGCCGGCAGGACGAGTGCGAGGCTGTGCGCAGACGCGCCGCCGTAGCGCGGGTCCACACCGACGCTGGTCGACCGCAGCGCCGCGACCAGCACCGCGTCGGCGCGCCCTTGGCCGGCGCGCAGGATGGCTGTCACGACTGTGAGCCGGGCGGTGCGGAGCGAGACCGCCGACCTGCTCGCGAGCTTCACCACCCAGTAGACGCCGGCGCCGGGAACGACGGGCGTCACCGCGCCGACGGCGAGCTTGCCGACCGCTGTGCCGAGGAACGTCCCTTGCAGGTACCCGCAGCCGGCGACGCCCCCGTTGGCCGCCGACGTCCGTGTGAGCGAGGCCACCTGTGCCTCGTGGGCGAAGCTCACGCCCCTGGCGAGCGCGGCCTCGACCTGGGCTGCGGCGGAAGGGGTCTGGACCACCACGACGTCCACGCAGTCCTTGTCGAACAGCACACGGTGCCGCGCGAAGTAGGTGGCGATGGCCCCGGCCGAGAGCCCCGACCCAGCGGCGCGTGCATCGAGCAGGGCCTGGGCGGCTTCGGCACGCACCTGCTCGGATCGGAACCAAGGGGGAAGGGAGGAGAGCACGGCCTGGCCGCTGCCGCTGCAGCTGGGCGAGGGCAGGCCGGAGTCGCGCGCGTAGGTGTCCAGGACGTCGGTGATGCGACGCGAGAGCACGCCCCGGGCGGTCGCGAGGTCCGAGGGGGTGACGCGCAGGCCGTCGCGGGTGATCAGCGCAGAGATGACCGTGTCGGTGACCATCGACGCGAGCCAGTTGTCGACGAACGCCGCGTCGTAGATGCCGCCCTTGGCGCTCGCGGTGCCCGCACCGAGCACCGGGAGCTTCGAGTTGGTCGAGAGCTGGCGCTCCTCGGAGAGGAAGCACACGTAGTCGGCGCTGCCGGCGATCGCCGAGAGGTCCGAGTCGAGGGCCTGTCGGCTGATCGACGTCTGGCCCACGGTGGCAGCGCTGGAGGGGAGGTAGGCGCCCGCGAGGGCGACGGCGGCCGCGACGGCCGCGAGCAGGAGGACGAGCCGCTTCATGCGCCGCGCATGCTATCGGTGACTGCCGGGTCCTCGGGCGGCGGGAGGAGGGCAACCACCAACGACCGGAGCACCTCGGCGGGGTGGCCCTCGCCGGTGAGCGGCACCACGAGCTGGTGCAGCTGCTCGCGATAGGCGGCGCCCGGTACGAGGCGGCGGAGCCGGACTTGTGCGCTGGCGGGGAGCGTGACGGGAGAGATCCTGGCCACGGGCTGGCGCGCCCCGCCGACGCGAGCCGGGACCACCGCCACCTCCTGGATCCCGGTGCGCAGGCACTCGACACGCAGGCGTGCGAGCGAGAGGAGCCCGGTGGCCGCACGAGGGGGCGGCCCGTAGCGGTCGGCCCACTCCTCGGCGATGTCGTCCACGTCGGCGGACGAGGTCGCCGCCGCGAGCCGTCGATAGGCCTCGAGTCGCGCGTCCTCGAGGGGCACGTAATCGCTCGGGAGGCTCGCGTCCCCGGGCACGTCGAGCGACACCGCCGGCGGAGCCGGGCGGGGCTCGCCGCGCGCCTCGGCCACCGCCTCGGCGACCATCTGGACGTAGAGGTCGTACCCCACGGCTGCGATGTGCCCGGACTGTGTCGACCCGAGGAGGTTGCCCGCGCCGCGGATCTCGAGATCCCGCATCGCGATCTTGAAGCCCGCGCCGAGCTCGGTGTGCTCGCCGACCGTGCGCAGTCTCTCGTACGCCTGCTCGGTCAGCACCCGGTCAGCGGGGTGGAAGAGGTAGGCGTACGCGCGCTGGTAGCTGCGACCGACCCGGCCGCGGATCTGGTGGAGCTGGCCGAGGCCGAGCGCGTCGGCGCGGTCGACGACGAGGGTGTTCACCGAGGGCATGTCGATCCCGGACTCGATGATCGTCGTGCACACGAGCACGTCGAACTTTCGCTCCCAGAAGTCCAGCACCACCTGCTCGAGGCTCCCTTCGTCCATCTGCCCGTGCGCGACGGCGATGCGGGCCTCGGGCACGAGCGCGCGCAGCCTGCCTGCGACCGCGTCGATGTCCATCACGCGGTTGTGCACGAAGAAGACCTGGCCTTCGCGCAGGAGCTCGCGCCGGATCGCCTCGGAGACCGCAGCCTCGTCGTACTCGCCCACGTAGGTGAGGATCGGCCGGCGGTCCGCGGGTGGCGTGTTCACGAGGGACAGGTCGCGGATCCCGGTGAGCGCCATCTCGAGCGTCCTCGGGATCGGGCTCGCCGTGAGGGTGAGCACGTCGACGCCCTCGGCGATCCGTTTGACCGCCTCTTTGTGCGTGACCCCGAAGCGCTGCTCCTCGTCGACGACGAGGAGCCCCAGGCGCTTGAAGCGGACGTCCTGGGCGAGCAGCCGGTGGGTGCCGACCACGACGTCGACCGAGCCGTCCGCCAGCCCGTCGACCACCTTCTTGGCCTGGGAGGGCGAGAGGAAGCGGCTCAACAGCTCGACCCTCACCGGGAAGGCGGCGAAGCGGTCGGAGAACGTCTGGTGGTGCTGGCTCGCGAGCAGCGTGGTCGGCACGAGGACCGCAGCCTGCTTGCCGTCCTGCACCGCCTTGAAGACCGCGCGCACCGCGACCTCGGTCTTCCCGAAGCCGACGTCGCCGCAGACGAGCCGGTCCATCGGCCTCGGCAGCTCCATGTCGGCCTTCACGTCCGCGATCGCACGGAGCTGGTCCGCGGTCTCGGTGTAGGGGAAGGACGACTCGAGCTCTCGCTGCCACGGCGAATCGGGTGCGAAGCCGTGACCCAGGACCTCCAGGCGTCGCCGGTACAGCTCGACGAGCTCCTGAGCGACCTCGCCCGCGGCGGCCCGCGCCCTCGAACGGGCACGCTGCCAGTCGGCGCCACCCATCTTGGACAGGGTGGGCGAGTCGCCGCCGCTGTAGGGGGTGATCGCCTCGATCTGGTCGACCGGGAGATAGAGCCGGTCGCTCCCCCGGAACTCGAGCACGAGGTAGTCGCGGGTCGTGCCCGCGACGGCGCGCGTCGTCATGCCCGCGTAGCGGGCGACCCCGTGCTGGCGGTGGACGACGTAGCCACCCGGACCGAGGTCGTCGAAGAACCCGTCGGTCGGCCGGACCCTCGGACGGGCGCGTCGGTGGGCCGCGCGTCGGCCGGTG
>JAJYGM010000752.1 GCA_021785095.1 Actinomycetes bacterium | reverse complement strand
TACGACGGCACGCCGGCGTGGAACGCGGAGTACGCCGCACGGGTCACATCCATCGTCTCGGAGTCGCTGCGCGCCGGCGCGCGCGTCTTGTGGGTCGGAGAGCCCGCGATGGAGACAGCCTTCCTGAACGCGGGCATGTCACGCATCGACGGCATCGCCCAGCGCGTCGTCGCCCGCCATCCCGGGAGGGCGGCCTACCTGGACTCGAACTCCGTCCTCGCCCCCGGCGGATCGTTCTCCTTCGACGTCACGGGACCCACAGGAAGCCAGGTACAGGTCCGCACTCCCGACGGCGTCCATCTCATGGCAGCGGGCGCCGATCTCCTCGCCGGAGCAGCCGCCCACGCCCTCGCGCGCTACTGGGGCATGCACGTCACGGGACCGTAAGCTCTCCGCCATCCGAGAGACCTCGCACGAGATGGAGCGCCGCTACCGGGACCGGAGCCTGTGGCTCGACGGGCTTCCCGGAGCGCTCCTCCCGAGACCGCCGCTGCCGGGCGACGTCGCCTGCGACGTGGCGATCGTCGGCGCGGGGTTCACGGGGCTGTGGACCGCGTACTACCTGAAGCGCCTCCAGCCGGACATCAGGGTCGTGGTCGTCGAGCGGGAGATCGCGGGGTTCGGCCCGACGGGGCGCAACGGCGGGTGGGTCTCGTCCAAGATCGCCGGGAGCTGGGGCGTCTACGCGGCACGCGGCGGGAACGACGCCGTCTTGCGGGCCGAGCGGACGACGTACCAGACCGTCGACGAGATCGGGCGCGTCGTCGAGAGCGAGGGCATCGACTGCGGGTTCGCGAAGGCGGGGATGCTGATGGTCGCCACCAGCTCCCCGCAGGCGGCACGGCTGCACGCGGAGCTGGACGCAGCTCGCCGGCGCGGGATCGGCGAGGAAGACGTGCGGCTGCTGCAACGCGCCGACGTCGAGGAGCACGTGCACCTGCCGGACTGCCAGCTCGCCACCTTCTCGCCCCATGCCGCGCGGATCGACCCTGCCCGCCTGGCCCGTGGCCTCGCAGACGCCTGCGACCGCCTGGGCGTGGCCATCTACGAGGGCACCGAAGCCGTCGACGTCGCGCCGCGGCGGGTGCGCTGCCGGGGGGGCACGGTGACCGCCGACCACGTCATCATCGCGACCGAGTCCTACACGACGCAGCTCCCCGGCCAGGCGCTGCGCTACCTGCCGCTCTACAGCCTCATGATCGCGACGGAGCCCCTCCCGCCCGACGTCTGGACGGAGATCGGATGGCGGGACGGGCTCGTGATCGGGGACCGTCACCACCTGTTCTTCTACGCACAGCGCACCGTCGATGGACGTATCGCCATCGGCGGGCGCGGCGCGCCCTATCGGCTGCTGCAGCCGATCCAGGAGGCGGCGGAGCACGACGCTGCGGTCCGGGCGCGCCTCGAGGCGACGATCGCACGCCAGTTCCCGGCGGCTGCGGGCGCGGCGATCACCCACCACTGGGGAGGACCGCTGGCCGTCCCGCGGGACTGGTGCATGGCGATCACCTACGACCCCGCGACGGGGCTCGGCCGTGCCGGCGGCTACTCGGGCCACGGGGTCGTCGCGGCGAGCATCTCCGGGAGGACGCTCGCCGACCTCGTGCTCGGCCGCAAGACGGATCTCGTGACGCTGCCATGGGTCGGGCACCGGGCACGGTCCTGGGAGCCCGAGCCTCTGCGCTATCTCGCGTCCAAGGCGATCGTCAGTGTCCTGGGGTCGGCAGACCGCTTCGAGGACCGCTCGAACCGGCCTGCACGCCGGTGCCGGCTGCTCGCCCCCATCCTGCCGCCCTCCTGACCGGTCAGCGCTCTCGCCAGCGCGCGGAACCTCGCGCAGAAAGGGACGCGGGCTCTCTCAGTCCGCCAGCCGGTCGTGCAGGAAGTCGTCGTAGGCGGAGAGGTCGAGCAGGCCGTGGCCCGAGTAGTTGAAGAGGATCACCCGCTCCTCACCCTTCTCCTTGGCCGCGAGCGCCTCGTCGACGACGCACCGGATGGCATGGGCCGTCTCGGGGGCTGGCACCGAGCCCTGCGTGCGGGCGAACTGCACTCCGGCCTCGAAGACCTTGGACTGGGGGTACGCGACCGCCTCCATCCGCCCCGACTTCACGAGCGCGCTGATGATCGGCGAGTCGCCGTGGTACCGCAGGCCGCCGGCGTGGATGGGCGGTGGGATGAACTCGTGCCCCAGCGTGTACATGGGCAGAAGCGGGGTGAGGCCGGCCGTGTCGCCGAAGTCGTACTCGAACCGTCCCGCCGTGAGCGTCGGGCAGGACGCCGGCTCGACCGCCACCAGCCTCACCCCCTCGTCGGGGACGAACGGCAGGCTGATGCCGCCGAGGTTGGACCCGCCGCCGCACGAGCCGATCACCACGTCCGGCAGCCGCTCCCCGGCCAGCTGCAGCTGCTGCTTCGCCTCCAGCCCGATGATCGTCTGATGGAGCAGGACGTGGTTCAGGACCGAGCCGAGCGAGTAGTGGCTGTCCTCACGCCCGGCGGCGTCGCGGACGGCGTCGCTGATGGCGGTGCCGAGGGACCCAGGGTGGGCGGCGTCGTCGACCGGGGAGGGTGCCACGCGAGCGCCCCAGGTCTCCATCAGCATCCGCCGGTACGGCTTCTGCTCGAACGACGCCCGGACCATGTACACCATGCAGTCCAGGCCGAACACCGACGACGCGAACGCGAGCGCGCTGCCCCACTGGCCGGCGCCCGTCTCGGTGGTCAGTCGGGGCACGCCCTCCGCCTTGTTGAAGTACGCCTGCGGCACGGCCGTGTTGGGCTTGTGCGAGCCGGCGGGCGACACCGACTCGTCCTTGTAGTAGATGCGGGCCGGCGTGCCCAACGCCTGCTCCAGGCGCGTCGCGCGGACCAGCGGCGTCGGCCGCCACAGTGACAGCACGTCGAGGACGGGGCCGGGGATGTCGACCGCCGGCTCGGTCGACACCTCTTGCGCGATGAGCGCCATCGGGAAGAGCGGGGCGAGGTCCTCTGGACCGACCGGCTCCTTCGTTCCCGGATGCAGCGGCGGCTCGAGCGGCGCGGGAAGGTGCGGCACCACGTTGAACCACGCCGTGGGAAGGTCTTGCGGAGACAGGTTCCAGCGCACGGCTCCTCCTCGGGGCGTTCCTCTGCTTCGGCTCGGTCGCCGACGGCGCACGTAGCTTCGCATACGCGAGGCCCGCCGACCACGGGCGCGGCCGGGCCCGCGGCCGGGCCAGCCGCCGGGCTCGAGGTCGAGGGATGCCCGAACGCGGACCCCGCAACCGACGGTGGCCGCCGCGGCGTCCTCGGCGCCGGGACTCGGCTCCCTCAGCCTTCTGCTTCCTGGTGCCGGCGCAGCTCCGCACGGGCCAGGGAACGGAGGTGCACCTCGTCGGGGCCGTCGAAGATCCGCATGGCCCGGTGCCACGCCCACATCTGACCGAGCGGGGTGTCGCCGCTGACGCCGGCTCCGCCGTGCACCTGGATCGCACGGTCGATGACGGCAAGGGCGGCCCTGGGAACCGCCACCTTGATGGCCGAGATCTCCATCTGCGCCCCCTTGGCGCCGTAGCGGTCGATCAACCACGCGGCCTTGAGGGTGAGCAGGCGGGCCTGCTCGATCGCCAGGCGTGACTCCGCCACCGCCTCTTGGACCATGCCCTGCTCGGCAAGCGGCCTGCCGAACGCGATCCGCGAGGACGCTCGCCGGCACATGAGCTGGAGGGCCCGCTCCGCGGCGCCCAAGGCCCGCATGCAGTGGTGGATCCGGCCCGGGCCGAGTCGCGCCTGGGCGATGGCGAAGCCGGACCCGACCTCGCCGAGGAGGTTCGAGACGGGAACCCGGACGTCGGAGAGCCGCACCTCTGCATGCCCGTGCTGGGCGGAATAGCCGAAGACCGTGAGGTCGCGGACCACCTCGACGCCCGGCGTGTCGGTCGGCACGAGGACCATCGACTGCTGCTTGTGCTTCGGCCCTGCAGGATCGGTCTTGCCCATGACGATCAGGACCCGGCAGCGCGCGTCGAGCGCGCCGCTCGTCCACCACTTCCGGCCGTTGACGACGTAGTGGTCGCCATCGCGCTCGATCCGGCATTCGATGTTGCTGGCGTCGCTGCTCGCGACGTCCGGCTCGGTCATCGCGAAGCCCGAGCGGATCTCGCCGTCGAGCAGCGGCTGCAGCCAACGTGCCTTCTGCTCGGCGGTCCCGAAGAGGTGGAGGATCTCCATGTTCCCGGTGTCGGGCGCGGCGCAGTTGAGCGCCTCGGGAGCCAGGTGCCCTGACCACCCCGTCAGCTCGGCCAGGGGGGCGTACTCCACGTTGGTCAATCCGCTCTCCGCGGGGAGGAAGAGGTTCCACAACCCGCGGTCGCGGGCTTCGGCCTTGAGCTCCTCGACGATCGGCGGGACGGAGTGGTCGGAGGGTCCCCGCTCCGCCCGGTACCGTTCGTACTCGGCCTCGGCCGGGAGTATCCGCTCGTGCAGGAAGCCCTACTGTCGAGCGTGGTTCTCGTTCGCCTTGGGCTACATCTCGAAGTCCACGATTCCTTCCTTTCGTCAGTCCTCGTCAGTCCTCGTCAGTCCTCGTCAGCGCTCGTCAGCGCGGCAGGGCTGCTGGATGCCCGCACCGGTGCGTGCCGGCGCGTGCCGGCGCGATCCGGAGGACTGAGCACGAGCCCGTCTTCTGACGCGTGCACGACCGTGTGGAACTCCTCGCTGCGGGATCGGACCATCTCGGAGATGCGGGCCCCTTCTCGAGAGGGCGGCGCGACGAGGGTGGCTCGAGCCGATGTGTCGCGAAAGATCGGGAGCACGGTGCACGAGCGGACCGTCGACCCGCGGATCTCCAGCTTGGCGAGCACCCCGTCTCGCGTCGCGTCCGGATGGAACCCGGTGTTGAACACGAAGTTTCCGAGGCTGTAGAAGACGACGCCCGACCCGTAGAATTCGACGCCTCCGGGCGTGTGCGAATGGGAGCCCGCCACGACGTTCGCGCCCGCGTCGACCAGCGCATGGGCGAGCTGCCGCTGGTACTCGTGGACCGTCGGGCTCATGGAGACGCCGAAGTGCAGGTAGACGACGACCACGTCCACGTGCTCCCGGAGCGACCGCACGTCCCGGCATGCGCGCTCCATCTCCTCTGGATCCGCCCAGGTGTGGACGAGTGCCGGCGCGCCCGGCATCTGCAGGACGCGCGGGTTCGGCTCGTAGGCGGTCAGGGCCTTCACCGTCGCCACACCCGGGCTCGCCGGGGTGGCGGCGTGCCCGGACGGCTCGAAGACCGACGTGTAGGAGAGCATGCCGACCGAGCCGGCGGCGGAGCTCACGATCGCCGGCGTGCGGGCCCGGACGACGTCGGCGCCCGCGCCGGCGTGGCCGATGCCCAGCTCGTCGAGGACCTGCAGGGACTGGACGATCGCGTCCCCGTAGTGGACGTTGTTGGCGCAGGCGACGGCGTCGAAGCGGCCCACCAGGCACCGCGCCATCTCCGGCTGGCCGTGGAACCATCCGGGCTTGAACGGGAGCTCTTCTTCTGCGGCGAACGCGCCTTCGAGATTGCCCAGCCGCACGTCGGCAGACGCGAGCTCACCTGCCACCTCGTCGAGGCACGTCTCGTCGGTGTCGAGGCAGCGCCGGAGGTTGACGTCGCCGACGAGCTCGATCGTCCCTGTGAACACGAAGATGAACCGCCCGCCCTCCCGGGTGTGCGCCACACCGCCTCGACCGGCCTCGTGCGCAGCCAAAAGCGCCGTCGCACGCAGCTACCGTCGGGCACGGCGCGCAGCGCCACCATACCCCCCGTCGCACGCAGCGCTCGTCGTGGTGCCAGACCGCACGATCCACGTGGGCCGTTGTGAGGCAGACTCCGTAGATGCCCGAGCCCGCCGTCGTTGAGCCCGCCGCGCCTGGGACAGCCACGCCTGGGACAGCCCAGAGGGCCCCCGGCCCGGCGATCTCGTTCTCCAAGGTGTCCGTCGTCCGCGAAGGAAGGCCGATCCTCGACGCGGTCGACTGGGAAGTCGGCCCGCAGGACCGTTGGGTCGTGCTCGGGCCCAACGGCTCGGGGAAGTCGACCCTCCTCCAGGTCGCCGGCGCCAGGCTCATGCCGAGCCGCGGATCGGTCTCGGTCGTCGGCCAGCGCTTCGGACGGAGCGATCTCCGGACGGTGCGCGCCAGGATCCCCTTGGTGAGCGCGTCCACAGTCCGGGCGCTGCGCCCGTTCCTCAGCGCGAGGGAGGTGGTCGTGACCGGGAAAGACGCTGCCCTGCTCCCGGTCAGTCACCGCTACACGCAGGCGGATTGGGCCACGGCCGATCGCATGCTCGCGCGGGTCACGGGCCACGGGGCTGCGATCCAGCCCGACGCCCCCTTCGGCCTGCTCTCGGAGGGAGAGCGCCAGCAGGTGCTGATCGCTCGGTCGCTCATGGGTGCGGCCGAGCTCATCCTGCTCGACGAGCCGGCTGCAGGTCTCGACCTCGCGGCTCGGGAGCGTCTGATCACGCGTCTCGGTTCCTTGGCGTCGGATCCGAGCGTGCCGGCGATCGTCCTCGTGACCCACCACCTCGAGGAGGTGCCCTCCGGGTTCACCCACGGCCTTCTCCTGGCCGACGGCCGCAAGCTCGCCACAGGGCGGCTCGAGGACGTGCTGACCGCGCCGCTCGTGTCGAAGTGCTACGGCGTCGAGGTCCACCTCGAGCGGCATGGCGGGCGCTGGTGGGCGCACGCGGCCGGGTGAGCCGGTCCCTTGGGCTCTGACCGGACCGACGCGCTCGTGGTCGGGGCGGGGCCCAACGGCCTCGCGGCGGCCGTCGTCCTGGCCGCGGCCGGATTGTCCGTGCGTGTGCTCGAAGCGGCCCACGAGATCGGCGGCGGCTGCCGGACCGAGGAGCTGACGCTGCCGGGGTTCCGCCACGACGTCTGCTCGGCGGCACACCCGCTGGCGGCCGCATCACCATTCTTCCGGCGCTTCGGGCTCGAGACGCACGGCGCACGCCTCCTCCAGCCCGCGGTCCCGTTCGCACACCCCCTCGGGGGAGACCGGGTGGTCGCCGCGCACCGCGGCGTCGACGAGACCGCGGCGCCCTTCGGCCGCGACGACAGGCGGGCGTACCACCGGCTGCTCGGCCCACTTGCGGACGAACCTGACGGGCTCGCCGCCGCGGTCCTCTCCTCGCACCGGACGGTGCCCGCCGGCGCGCGTACGGGGGCCCGCCTCGTCGCCTCCGGGTGGCGATCAACCGAGTCGCTCGTCCGCCGGTTCGAGGGCACCGGCCCGCGCGCGCTGCTCGCCGGCGTTGGGGCCCACGCCATGCTGCCCCTCACGACTCCGGTCACCGGAGGCATCGCGCTGTTCCTCACGAGCCTCGCCCACGGAGTGGGCTGGCCGGTGGTCGAGGGCGGAAGCGCCGGGATCGTCGCCGCGATGGGGGCGTTCCTCGCCGACCGTGGCGTGTCGGTCGTGACGGGCGAGCCGGTGAGGTCGCTTCGCAGGCTCCCCGCCGCTCGCGTGGTGCTGCTCGACGTCAGTCCGCGAGGGCTCCTCGCCATCGCCGGCGACCAGCTTCCCGACCGCTACGCCCGCCAGCTCCGCCGCTTCCGGTATGGACCCGGCGTGTGCAAGGTGGACTGGGCGCTCGACGGCCCCGTCCCCTGGAGCGCGCACGCGTGCCGGCGCGCCGGGACGGTTCACGTCGGCGGCACGCTCGAAGAGGTCGGAGCCGCCCAGGCGGACGTGGCGAGGGGCCGGCACCCGGAGCGCCCCTTCGTGCTCGCCGTGCAGCCCGGAGTGGTCGACCCCACGCGCGCGCCTGCAGGCAAGCAGACCTTCTGGACCTACTGCCACGTGCCGGCAGGTTCCGACCGGGACATGAGCGAGGCGATCGCCTCGCAGGTCGAGCGCTTCGCTCCGGGCTTTCGCGATCTCGTGCTGGCAAAGTCGGTTCGCTCCGCCGCGCGCATGGAGGCCGAGAACGCGAACTACGTCGGAGGCGACATCGGGTGCGGGCTCCAGAACGCACGCCAGACCCTCGCCAGGCCCGCGGCGCGCTGGAACCCTTACCGGGTGCCGCTGCGCGGGGTGTACCTCTGCTCGAGCGCCACGCCGCCGGGTCCGGGCGTCCACGGTCGCTGCGGGGAGCTGGCGGCGATGTGGGCCCTGCGCGTCGAGCTCGGCATCCGGAGCGGCGAGCTCGGCATCCGGAGCGGCGAGCTCGGCGATCACCCGCAACGGGGCGCGCCGAGACGTGCTCATCGCGGTGGGTGAAGCGATCCGCACCAGAACCGCCGGCGCCGACACCTTCGTGCCGAGGTCTGGGACATC
>JAJYGM010000569.1 GCA_021785095.1 Actinomycetes bacterium | reverse complement strand
AGCGCGAGGCTCGTCCGCCGCCGGCGCAAGGAACGCTGCCGGCGCTCGATCTCGACTGTCCGGTGGACGGCGGGCTCCGGGCGCGTGCCCGGCATCGACCGGGACGGCGGCGGCGGCCGGTGGCCGCCTCGTGACGAGCGGGAGGAAGTCATTCAGCAAAGATGGCTCGGCGGAGTGGGGACGGAGCGCCCCTGCCGGTCACGTCCAAGAATTTACCGCCTCAGGGTTGCCAGATCATGATGGCGACGGCGAACGCGAAGCAGACGCTCGTGAGTCCTGCTGCACTCTCCATCCGGGTGCATGCCGCCGAGAAGCCGCCCGCCCTGCTCCCGTCCCCGTCCTCACCCGCCTGCAGCGCCGCCAGCTCGCGCTGCGCCGCACGCTCGGCAGGCCAGGACACGAAGCACATGATCGCCACCGCAGTGCCCCAGATCGCGAGGCCGAGCCATGGCCAGGGCATGGTCTCGTTGCTGCGGTCGCCTCCGAAGAGCAGGGCCAGGCCGAGCACCGGGACGAGCAGCACCGCCCGCGCCGGCCAGTCGATGCCCTCCCGGAAGAAGCGCAAGACCCGCTCGTCGCCCGCCGGATCACGGCTACGACGGCCGGCAGCAGCCGCCAGTCCGCCGACGGCGAGAGAGCCGAACCCGACGACGGCTGTGAGGACGTGCAGGATCAGCAGGGCGTCGTAGAGCGGAGCGGGCATCAGGCTGCGGCTGGCGGAGACACAGGTGGCAGAAGGGAAGCGCGCCGGGGGGTTGCACGTATCGCGGCCGTACCAGGAGTACCCTGAAAGAGCGTGGTCAACGGTGTCCGCAGCAGAGAGAGAAAGGGTACAGCGCGAGGGTGAACCAACTTCGGCTCGATCCTCTCTCGGGGAGATGGGTTGCGGTGTCGACCGACCGCTCCCATCGCCAAGGTGGTACCTTCCTCCCCCGCCAGCCCACCCCTGACGTCGACGACGTCGAAGACTGCCCGTTCTGCCCCGGTAACGAGGGCGACACCCTGCCCGCGCTCGAGGTCTACGGTCCGGCCGGGCCATCGGGGAAGTGGCTCGTCCGTGTCGTCCCGAACCGGTACCCGGCGTTCCAGGGTGACGCGGCCTTCGTCGTGGAGCACCGCGGACCCGTGTTCACCGAGGCGCCCGCCAGCGGCATCCACGAGGTGCTCATCCTCTCGCCCGACCACGAGCGGTCCTTCGCCTCCCTGCCCGACGAGCAGTGCGCCCTCGTGATGGCTGCGATCCGGGACCGGGTCGAGGAGCACCAGAGCACCCCGGGCTTGCGCTACAGCCAGATGATCATCAACCACGGGCGCCAGGCTGGCGCGTCCATCGCCCACCCGCACGGCCAGCTGCTCGGCATACCCTTCGTGCCGCGTGAGCTGGCAGAAGAGCAGGCTGGCTTTGCCCGCTTTGCCGGCGGCTGCCTGCTCTGCGCCGCTGCTGCGTCAGAGGAGCGCGTCGGCTACCGCATCATCGAGGCGACCGAGGAGACCGTCACGTTCGCCCCGTTCTGGAGCGGCATCCCCTACGAGATCCTCGTCGTGCCGCGCGAACACGGGGCCCACCTGCACCGCTCGCCGACCCAGCGCCTCGTGGCCATCGGCCACGCCGTGCGCTCGGTCCTGCAGAGCCTCACCGAGCACCTCGGCGACATCGCCTACAACATCGTCTTCCACTCGGCCCCGTACCGTGCCACCGGCATGTACCACTGGCACGTGCACGTGCTCCCGAACCTGACGACGCGAGCCGGATTCGAGCTCGGGACCGGCGTTCTCATCAACGTCGTGTCCCCCGAGAAGGCGGCCGAGGACTTGCGGGAGGCAGCGGAGAAGCTCTCCGTCCGCGGCGGCTACCAGTACTGATCACGTCTCACCCGCCTGCCAGTCGCGCCTCGATCTCTTCCATCTCACCCGGCACGAGACGCCCGATGCCGCGTGCTCCGAGGTAACCCCGGAGGAACGCACGCCCGTTGTGCTTCACCCAGCCGCTCGCCAAGACCCGTGCGTTTCGCAACGTGGCCGGGGACTGGATCGCCGTTGCCTCCTCGGCCACCTGCCGCAGGGACACGAAGAGCGCCTCCACGTCCTCGACGGCGGCCGCCATGCGTCCTTCCCCCTGGCTCCCCGCGCCGGCGTGCGGCCCGATCAGCGGATCGTCCCCGAAGCCCGCGATGAGCCAGCCGGCGTCGACCCGCATCACGCGGCGCAGGTGGTAGTCGCCGTGGATGCGGATCTCGGTGACACCGCTCCCGTCCGGTGCCGGTCTCGTCCCGAACGCCTCGGCGAGGGCCAGGTGGAGCTCGGCCGTCGTGGCCCCGAGCCGGCGCATCTCGTCGCCGAGGTCGCCACCCGCCACTCCGACCTGCTCGAATTCGGGCTCGTGCTCACCGCCTCCAGCGCGGGCGAGCAGGTCGCGCAGCGAGGTGAGGGCGAGCGCCTTGCCTTCGACCGCTCCCGGGATGAACTCCCGCACGAGCGCCAGGTCGCCGATGCCCCGGGACCAGTGGGCGACCGGAGCGGGGAGATGGTTGAACCCGACGCGGTCGAGACCCACGACCACCTCGATCTCGGGCCGCGGCCGCGGTTCGATCACGCGGTAGCACTTCATGAACAGGCGCTCGTCATAGATGAGGGCGGCGTGCGACGCGAGGGAGGCCACGACCCTCGCCCGGACCGCCTGCACCCGACCGCCGCTCGCGGCGCTCAAGAGGTCGCGGCACAGCTCCTGGTCGGCGAGCGCCTCGTAGAGCAACACCTCCTCCTCGCCCTCGCCGCTCGAGAGGCAGCCGGTGCCGAAGACGGCAGCAGGCCGCCGGAGGGTGGCCGTCGCATCGTCGGTGGTACGCCACCCGACCGGCACGTGCAGGCGGCGCTCGAAGTCCGGCCCTGCGTCGACGACGACGCTCGCGAGGCCCGGCGACCCGGTCCGTACGATCTCGACCTCGACCGGCCTCACCCGGATGCGGCGGGCGTCGACGACGTCGAGGACCGCCTGCACCCAGTCCTGCCGGGCGAGCCACGGCGCCAGCAAGTCGGCGAACTCCTCCTCGCCGCCACGAAGTGGGAGGCCACCGGTTCCGCTGCCCACGTGCGCGCTCACGCGGCGGGACCCTCGCGGAGCTCGAACCAGTAGAAGCCGTATGGCGGCAGCATCACCGGGTACGGCTCGTAGCCGACTTCGGGGAACGGGATCCTCCCGAGGAGCTCGATGGGCTGGGCGTCCTCGTAACCGAGGAGGTTCAGCCGGACCGGCTGTGCGAACCGGCTGAGGTTGCTCACGCAGAGCACAGCCGGCTCGCCGACCTCGAGGCGGAGGAATGCCACGACGGACGGGTTGTCCGCCGGCAGCATCTCCAGCGCTCCCGTCGCGAAGACGGGGTACTGACGCCGTACGTGGATCATGCGCCGCAGCCAATGCAGGAACGAGGAGGCATCTCGCCGTCCCGCCTCCACGTTGACGCTCTGGTAGCCGTAGACCGGGTCCATGATCGGTGGCAGGACGAGCTGTGCGAAGTCCGCATGCGAGAAGCCGCCGTTGCGGTCCGGCGTCCACTGCATCGGCGTTCGGACCGCGTCGCGGTCGCCGAGGTAGACGTTGTCGCCCATGAGGATCTCGTCGCCGTAGTAGAGGATCGGCGCTCCAGGCAGCGACAGGAGCAGCGAGTGGAGCAGCTCGGCGAGCCGCCGGTCGTTCCCGACGAGCGGGGCGAACCGCCTCCTGATCCCGAGGTTGCGGCGCATGCGGGGGTCTCGCGCGTACTCGCCGTACATGTAGTCGCGCTCGTCGTCGGTCACCATCTCGAGCGTGAGCTCGTCGTGGTTCCGAAGGAAGATGCCCCATTGGCAGCCGGCGGGAAGCGGCGGCGTCTGCGTGAGGATCTCGGTGATCGGAAAGCGCTGCTCACGGCGAACGGCCATGAACATGCGAGGCATGAGCGGGAAGTGGAACGCCATGTGGCACTCGTCCCCGTCGCCGAAGTAGTCGACGACGTCGGAGGGCCACTGGTTCACCTCCGCGAGGAGGACCTTGTCCGGAAAGGACTTGTCGACTGCGGCCCGCAGGCGGCGAAGGACCGCATGCGTCTCGGGCAGGTTCTCGCAGTTGGTCCCCTCCCGCTTGGACAGGTACGGCACGGCGTCGAGGCGGAAGCCGTCGAGCCCGAGCTCGAGCCAGTAGAGGACGACACCGAGCATGGCCTGTTCGACCTCGGGGTTGGCGTAGTTGAGGTCAGGCTGATGGTGGAAGAAACGGTGGAAGTAGTACTGCTCCCTACCCGTGTCGAAGGCCCAGTTCGAGGGTTCGGCATCGACGAAGATGACGCGGGCGTCGGGGAATCCCTGATCGTCGTCGGCCCAGATGTACCAGTCGGCCTTTGCGTTCTCGCGTGACGAGCGCGACTCGGCGAACCACGGGTGCTGGTCGCTCGTGTGGTTCATGACGAGGTCGGCGATGATGCGGATGCCGCGCCGGTGCGCGTCCTCGACGAGGGTCACGAGGTCTTCGACACGACCGCAATCCGAAGCGACCGTGAGGAAGTCGCTCACGTCGTATCCACCGTCCCGTAAGGGTGACGGGTAGTACGGGAGGAGCCAGAGGCAGTCCGCGCCCAGCCACTCGAGGTAGTCGAGCTTGGCCTGTATCCCCGCGATGTCGCCGACTCCGTCGGCATTCGAGTCGAAGAAGCTCCGAGGCGCGAGCTCGTAGAACACCGCCCGCTGGTACCAGCACGGGTCGCCCCCGGCAACGGCCGGCACGTTCGTCAACGCCCGATGAACCGGGCCTTCCCGGGGCCTTGCTCGAGGAACGTCCGGACGCCGGTCTCCGCGTCCTCGGTGGCGAAGACCTCGGCGAACAACTGGCGCTCGAGGGCCAGCCCCTCTGCCAGACCGGCTGCGAGGCCCGCGTCGACGGCCCGCTTGGCAAGGCCCTGCGCGACCACGGCTCCGCTCGCGAGGCTGCTCGCGTACGCGATCGCATCGTCGAGCACCGTCTCGGCCGCGCAGACGCGGTCCACGAGACCGATCGCCGACGCCTCGTCGGCACGGACCTGCCGACCGGTGAGGATGAGGTCCTTCGCCCGGCTCGGCCCGACGAGGCGGGCGAGACGCTGCGTCCCCCCTCCGCCCGGGATCACGCCGAGCAGGACCTCGGGTTGTCCCATGCGGGCGCCCTCGGATGCGAAACGAAAGTCGCACGCCAGCGCCAACTCGAGCCCACCCCCGAGGGCGTACCCCGTGATCACTGCGATCGTCGCCCGCGGGAGCGCTGCGAGGGCGTCGAGCGCACCGTGGAACGCCGCCCCCACCTCAGCACCCCGCTCCGGTCCGCCGAATTCGCTGACGTCGGCGCCGGCCGACAGGCACCGCTCACCTCCCCAGATGACGAGCGCTCCCGGCAGGTCCTCATGAAGGCCCCGCACGACTCCGGCCAGCTCGCCGAGAAGGCCCGTCGAGAGCGGGTTGAGCTTCGGACGGTCGATGCGGAGGACCGCGACACCGTCCGGCCGGCGCTCGAGCGTGAGGTCTCCCATCGGCTCTGCCTTTCAGCCGAATTCGACAGCGGAGTACGTCCGCAACTTGTGCAGCTTGTGGCGAGCCTCGACCAGACGGACGGTTCCCGACTTCGACCGCATCACGAGCGACTGCGTCGTCGCACCGCGACTGTCGTACCGCACCCCCCTGAGCAGCTCCCCACCGCTGATCCCGGTCGCCGCGAAAAAGCAGTTGTCGCCCTGCACCAGGTCGTCGGTCGTGAGCACGAGGTCGATGTCGTAGCCCGCCGCCTCGGCTGCAGCACGCTCCTCGGCGCTGCGGGGCCAGAGGCGGCACTGCATCTCGCCCCCCATGCACTTGAGCGCGGCAGCCGCCAGCACGCCCTCTGGCGTTCCCCCCGTCCCGATCAACACGTCGACGCCGGACTCGGGCCAGCTCGTGGCGATCGCGCCGGCCACATCGCCGTCCGTGATGAGCTGGACGCGCGCTCCCGTCTCTCGCACCTCGTGGATCAGCCCCTCGTGCCGGGGACGATCCAGGATCACGACGGTGAGGTCGCGCACGACGGAGTGCTTCGCGTCGGCGACCGCTTGGAGGTTCTCCTTCGCGCTCTTGCGGACGTCGATGGAGCCGGCGGCGTCGGGACCGACGGCGAGCTTCTCCATGTAGACGCACGGGCCGGGATCGAACATGGTGCCCCGCTCGGAGACGGCGATGACCGACAGGGCTCCCGCCCGGCCGAGGGCGGTGAGGGTCGTGCCGTCGATCGGGTCGACGGCGATGTCCGTCTGCGGTTCGCTGCCGTCGCCGATGCGCTCCCCGTTGAAGAGCATCGGCGCGTCGTCCTTCTCGCCCTCGCCGATGACCACGATGCCGTCCATGGGCACGCTGTGCAGCACGACGCGCATCGCGTCGACGGCGGCGGCATCCGCGCCGGCTTTGTCGCCGCGGCCCAGCCAGCGGCCGGCGGCGAGAGCGGCCGCCTCGGTGACCCTGACGAGCTCCATGGCCAGGTTGCGGTCAGGGGCTTGTCGTTGCTCTGTCACGCAGGCGAACGTTAGTGGGCGGGGGGCTATCGTCGCCCGGATGGAGCGTTTCTTCGTGGGGCCTTCTGGGCCGCTGTTCGGCCGGATCGAGATCTACGGAGCGAAGAATTCCGTCCTCAAGTGCATGGCTGCGACGCTGCTGGCGCCGGGCGATCACCTGATCGGCAACGTGCCCGCGATCACCGACGTGGCGATCGTCCGAGACCTGCTCGCGGCCATGGGGGTCGACTGCCGACACTCGGGTAGCGGCGTGTCCGGGCGCCTCGGCATCACCGTCCCGACCGACGTCGTGCCGATCGCGCCCTACGAGCTGGTCGAGAAGATCCGGGCCTCCATCGTCGTGCTCGGGCCCCTGCTCTCCCGCTACGGCTACGCCCGCGTCTCGCTGCCCGGCGGTGACGACTTCGGGCACAGGCCGATCGACATGCACCTGCGGGCGTTCGAGGAGCTCGGCGCGACGTTCACAACCGAGCACGGCTACGTCGAGGGTCGCTGCGACCGCCTCACCGGCACCCGTGTCGTGCTCGAGTTCCCGAGCCACACGGCCACAGACAACGTCATGATGGCGGCCACGCTCGCCAAGGGCACGACCGTGATCGAGAACGCCGCCCGCGAGCCCGAGGTCACCGACCTCGCGGACATGTTGCGCAACATGGGCGCGAGGATCGAGGGCGCCGGCACCTCCCGCATCGAGATCGAGGGGGTGGACGAGCTGCGCCCCGGATCGCACATCGCCATCCCGGACAGGGTCGAGGCAGCCACCTACTTGGCGGCAGTCGGGCTGGCCGGCGGCGAGATCGAGCTGCTCCACGCCCGAGCCGACCACATGGAGATGCTGCTCGAGAAGCTCGCCCTCATCGGTGTCCACACCGTCGACACCGGCAGCAGCATCGTCGCCCGCGCAACCCATCCGCTTCGCTCGGTCGACATCTCGACCCTGCCGTATCCCGGGGTGGCGACCGATTACAAGCCGTTCCTCGTCACCATGTTGGCCATCGCCGACGGCGTCGCCATCGTGACGGAGAACATCTTCGCGGGGCGCTTCCGCTACGTCGACGAGCTGCGGCGCATGGGTGCCGACATCACCACGCGGGGGCATCACGCCATCGTGCGCGGAGTGCCGCGTCTGTCCGGCGCACCGGTGCGCTCACCGGACATCCGGGCCGGTGCGGCTCTCGTCCTCGCAGGCCTCGTCGCCGACGGCGTCACCGAGGTCGCAGGCGCGGCGCACATCGACCGGGGATACGAGGACCTGGGCGGGCGGCTCGCCTCGCTCGGTGCGGATGTGCGGCGGGGAGACGCGTGAGCGATCCAGCGCGAAGACGGCCGGCAGATCCGGCCGAGCTCCTCCGACAGGCGTCCGGTGGCGCCGACGGCGACCGCCGGTCCCTCGCCCGGCTTATCTCGATCGTCGAGCGCGGCGGAGGTGCGGCGCGCGACCTGAGCCGCCTCACCTACCCGAGGTCCGGTTCGTCCTATTCAGTCGGCCTGACGGGGGCGCCCGGCTCCGGCAAGTCGACCTTGACTGGGCGCCTCGTCGCCCACGCACTGAAGCAGACCGGCGCGCCGGTGGCGGTGCTGGCCATCGACCCGTCTTCACCGCTCTCGGGTGGTGCCATCCTCGGCGACCGGGTGCGGATGCAGGACCACGCCCTCGACCGGAACGTGTTCATCCGCTCGATGGCGACACGAGGCCATCTCGGCGGGTTGGCTGCGGCAGTACCGGATGCGTTTCGGATCCTCGATGCCGCGGGATGGCCGCTCGTGCTCGTCGAGACCGTCGGGGTCGGTCAGGTCGAGGTCGA
>JAJYGM010000757.1 GCA_021785095.1 Actinomycetes bacterium | reverse complement strand
CTCCGGACGATCGCGCTGTCGAGCGCCGTGCGAGCCAGCGCCGCCACCTCCTGCCAGCGCGACGGCACGCCCTCGGCACCGGCGTGCGCCTTGGCCATCGCCTCCAGCCCTGCGCCCGTGCGCAGGTCGACGGTCTGCAGCACGGCGTGGACCGCCCGGCCCAGCGCGGTGCCCGCACGGCCGCGGCGCCACAGCTCGCGAGCGGACGAGGTGCCGGGCGCTCCGCCGTCACCCGGACCGGTTGTCCCCGCGTCGTCGCGCTCCACGGCTCGCTGACCGGGCTCGCCCGGGCCGGCATCCTCGCCCGCGTCCAGCGACCAGGACGCAGCGAGCTTCGCGATCCCCGTCGCAGAGACCACAAGGGGGCCCGCAGCGAGCCGCTCGGCCCGGGCGCGCGCCCAACGTTGGAGGTCCTCTGCGCCCTCGGTCGCGTCCGCCCCGGGTTGACTCGGCGCGTCCGGGACCTCCAATGCGGCCTCGTCGGCTGGCTGTGGATGGGCGTCCCACAGGTGGGGGAAGCTCGACAACGCGGCCTCGAGCTTGCCAGCGATGCCCGCAGCGGACCGCTGCGACCTGTGGACGCTCACGACGAGATGGTTCTGCGCCCGCGTCAGCGCGACGTAGAGCAGGCGCAGCCGCTCGCGTGCGAGGACTTGCTGCTCGTGCTGGCGCGCCGCGTCGTAGCCCACGGTGCACACCCCATTGTTCACCGCCAGCTCGATCGCGTCTCCGCCGAACAGCACGGTCGGCGCCGTGACACCCTTCGTTGCAGCGCCGAAACCGACAAGGGCGACGACCGGGAACTCGAGACCCTTCGCTGCGTGGACGGTCATGACCGCCACTGCCGGCGCGTCGGCCTCCGGCAGCACGACCTCGGTGACCTTCGCGTCCTCGTCGCGCTGGACGTCCACCCAGGCCAGGTACTGGCGAAGATTTCCCGGCGATGTCTCGACGAACTCGCGAGCCTGGTCCATGACGAAACGGAGGCGCCGCCATTCCTCCCGCCACCGCCGGCCGTCGAGCGCGGCACCGAGCTGGCGCGTCTCGTCCACCACGCGTGCGACGAGCTCGCTCACCCCGGTCCACGTGCAGGCCCCGTGCAGATGTCGCAGCCGGACGAGGCCGACCTGGACCGGGTCGTCACCGGCCGCGACCGGCGGAGCGTCCAGGCGGTAGTCCCACGATCCGCCGTCCAGCCGGTGACGGAGCAGGTCGTCGTCGCCGCACGCAAAGCCCGGCGTGCGCAATGCCGCGACCACTGCAGCGCTGTCAGAGGGGTCGTCGATCGCGTGGAGAACGTGGAGCAGCTCCTGCACCTCGCGCGTGTCGTAGACGAGCGAGCTCGACTCGAGCCGGTAGTCGATGCCGGCTGACTCGAAAGCCGACTCGAGCGCAGGGACCGAGGTCCTGGAGGGGACGAGCACCGCGATGTCGTCGAGCTGGACGGCCCGGCCGCCCGCTCCGACGGGCCATCTCTCGTCCACCGCCCGCCTGAGCAGCGCTGCCACCTCCTCCGCCTCGACGCGGCGCGCCTCCGCTGCCGGGATCTCGTGGTCGGCCCCCGCTCCGACGACGCTGACCGCGCGGAGGGGACCCTCGCCCACGCGTCGGGCAGCGGACGAAGCGATGTACGGCGGCTGGATATCGGGCTCTCCGTCCCCGACGAGCTGCCCGAAGACGCCGTTGACCAATTCGACGATCCCCGGCACCGAGCGGAAGTTCGTCACGAGCTGCGCCGATTCCGTCGCCACGTCGCGCAGGACCCGGAGGAAGGTGCCCACGTCCGCCCGGCGGAAGGCGTAGATCGACTGCATCGGATCGCCGACGAAGAAGAGCGCGCCCGCCGTCGTCGCGAGCTCCCACCACGGCACCTCGCCGACTCGCTCGCCGGACTCGGCCGCGATCATCGTGACGAGCTCGGCTTGCAGCGGGTCGGTGTCCTGGAACTCGTCGACGAGCAGGTGCCGGTACTCGTCGTGCAACGCAGCGCGCACCTGGGAGTCGCCCCGAACGAGCTCGCACGCCAGCACGAGGAGATCGTGGAACTGGAGGCGGCCCTCGCGCTGGCGCCGGCGCGCCGAGGCCACGGCGAGCTCTGCGAGCGCGTTCCCGACGACCTCCATGGCCGCGCCGACCGCGTGGCTCGCTGCCGACTGGCGGGCGGTCTCCGCCTCGTCGAGCAGGGCGACCACGTCGGGCTTGCGTCCGCCCCACGCACGGGCCGTGCCCTTTCCGCGGGCGGTGAGGTGCCGGGGTGGCGAGAGGAGCATCCGAAGGAGCTGCAGCTCGTCGCCATCCGCTCGCTCCAGGTGCGCGACGTAGGCCCGGAGGTGGGTGAGGTGGGCGAGAAGGTTGTCGTCCGCGTCGGTGCAGCACGGCGCGAGCTCGAGCGCACGGCGGAGCGGGCGGATGACTGCGCTCGCGTCGAGCCGCGGCAGCTCGCGTGCGCCCCTGCCTCTCTCGATGGAGACAAGACGGTCCCAGTTCTCCCCCATGCGCCGGACGATGGCGCGCAGCTTGCCGAGGCTCGCCCCCGCGACGATGGCCCATTGCACGGCCCGTGCCCGGCGCTGGTCCGCGAGCAGCGCGTCGACACTGTCCACCCAGTGCTCGTCGAGCTCCGCGAGCGAACGCGCCTCGTCGAGCACATCGAACGTCGGCGGCAGTCCCGCGTCGAGCGGGAACCGGGACAGGATCCTCCGTGCGAAGCCGTGCAGCGTGGTGATCGCGGCCCCGTCCAAGGTGCTGAGCGCGTCGCTCGCGCGCTGGGCGGCGACGGGGTCGTCGAAGGCGATCACGACGTGATCGAGCTCCTCTGCGATCCGTTCGCGCAGCTCGGCGGCCGCGGCCTCCGTGAAGGTGATGACCGCGAGCTGGTCGATCCGAGCCCTTCCCGAGAGAAGGACGTGCAGCACGCGTTCGACGAGATGGCGCGTCTTGCCGCTCCCCGCCCCCGCCACTGCGAACACCGTCTCGCCGAGCGCGGCGGCGATCCTGACCCGGGCGTCGTGGTCGAGCGGTGGTCCTTCAGGACCGCTCGCTTCGCCCCTTCCTCCGTGCGCCTGCCCACCCGACAAGGGCCGGCCGCCTTCGATGCGGGCGCCTTCCCGCCGGTCCTCACCCGCGCCGAAGAAGAGACGCTGCGTCCCGTCGTCGGACTCACGCTCCGTCACGTCTTCCTCGCGGCGTGCTTTCATGTCTCCCCCACGAGCGCCACGTACGACGAGAGCGCGCGATCGGCGCGCTTCCGGCGCCAGCTCGTCGCCCGATCGGGCGGGCACATGCCGTCGTACGGGCAGTACGTGCAGTTCGACCCGCGCACTGGGCGTCCGTCGCTCGGACCGGGACGTGCGGGGAACCTTCCCGTCTCGATCGTCTCGGCGAGCGTGCCGAGCACCTCCTGCAGCCGGCTCTGGACCGCGTCGTCGAGATCCAGCCACTCAGGCGGATCGGGGGCCCCGACGAACCAGTACCCGGCACGCACGCGGCGCGACGCGCCGAAGGCGGCCCTCGCTGCGAGCGCGTAGACGGGCAGCTGGAGCCGCTGGCCGCCCGACAGCGGGTCGCCGCCCTCGAGCGCCCCGTACGGCCTTCCCGACTTGTAGTCGATGACCGCCACCGAGCCGTCTGCCAGCTCGTCCACCCGGTCGATCCTCCCGCGGAACCGCACGTCGCCACGGGGCGTGTCCACCGAGACGACGGTTTCCGATGGCGGACCGAAGTCGAGCTCCACCGCCACCGACCTCGCGCCCGACACGACCCGGTACTCGTTCTCGTCCCGGAGGTGCGCACGCAGGTCGCTCGTCATCTTCGACCGCTCGAGGGCCCACAGGGCGGGATGACCCGTCACCCCTCGACGCCTCGCCTCTTCGAACTCCTCTTCGGCGTAGACGAGCATGCGCTCTTCCCTGGCCGAGGGGTCCTCCTCGACGGAGACCCCGGCCATCATCTCGGCTGCGACGAGCCGCTCGAGTACGCGGTGGACGATCAGCCCGCGCTCTGCCGGAGCGAGCTGGAGCAACGTCTCGGGCAGCTCGCGTACCGTGACACGCAGCAGGTGCGAGAAGAGGTAGCTGCGGGGACAGCGCGCCAGGCGCTCGAGGCTCGTCGCCGACTGCACGGCTCCGGTTCGCGGCGAGGGGATCTCCAGGTGCTCGACGAGACCGTCGAACCGGGTGAACTGCGCGCTCCGGCGGGCGCGCCGGACCGCCAGCGAGCCGGCGAGCGACGCGTCGTCGCGCGCGAGGAAGTGGTCAGAGACCCGTCCGCGCGCTGCCACCCATCGGACGAGGCTGCGAAGCCGCCAATCGGCCTCGGACACGGCGTCCGAGCTGCGTCCACCGTCACCCACCGCGGCGACGAACGACGAGACGAACTGGAACCGCTCTCCGAGCCCTGGCGGCGGGCCGCCCCTCAGCTCCCGCGCGGCGTGGCGCCTCCCGTCGCCGGCGAGGGCGTCGACCGCCTCGAGGAAGAGGGCGGCTGGCCGGAGCTCTCGGCCGTGGCGCTGGTCGTAGCGGGGGCAGGAGAGCACCTGCTCGCGCGCGCCCGCGAGAGCCGCGAGGAAGTCTCGGCGGGCCGACGCGGCGTCGACCGCGCGCAGCGGGACCTCATCGCCGGCGCGCTCGCGCTCGCGGTCGGGGAGAAGGACGTCGTCTCCCTGGCGCGCGGGGAGGGCACCGTCGACCATGCCGACGACGCAGACGACCTCGAGGTCGAGCCCGATCGCCTCCTCCACCCGCCCGACCAGCAACCCGCGCCCGATGCGCGCCGTTCCGGGCGCCGGCACGTCGAGCTCGGCGGCGAGCGCCGTGCGAAAGTCCGCGGCAGTCGGAGCGAGGCCGCGGAGCCAGTCGAGCGCCCCGATCCTGCCGAGCGCCTCGCCGACCGCGTCGAACGCGACGACCTCGTCGTCCGGCCAGCCGGCGCGCCGCGCCGGGGGCCCGAGGAGGTCGGCGAGGAGCCTGCGGGCCCACTCGCCCCACGCCTCCCAGCTGGTGGGCGCCCGCCCCAGTCGCTCCGCCATCGTGTCGAGGAAGGCGCGCAGCTCGTCGCACCGGCGGGCGTCGATCTGAAGGAGTCGCGCGCGCGCAGACGACCCAGGATCCCCGCCGGCCGCGTCGGGGCCGCTCCCGTCCTCGGTGCCGTCGAGCTCGTCGGCACCATCCTCGGCTCCGGCCAGGCCGCGCGCCCGCGCGCGCTCCCGCAACGAACGGGCGTGCACGCCGAGGCGCTCGCGCCACTGGCCGAGGCCCGAGACCACTCCCGCCTCGGCCGAGAGCGCGTTCCACTCCGCAGCCGGGACCAGGTGGCCGCCGGAGAGCATCGGCGCCGACGCGAGCCACGCGGTGACGTCGTCGCGCCGCCAATCGTGGTCCGGAAGGGCAACGGCGCCCAAGAGGGCGCGCCCCGCGACCGTCGACGACAACGGCCGGGCGCTTTCCCCGTGGGCGGGGATGCCCGCCACGGCGAGGGCGTCGTGGATGAGCTGGCGGTAGGTGGGCCCGCCGCCGTGCAGCAACGCCATGCGCTCGAGGGGCACGCCCTCGGCATTCCTGCCCATCAGGTGGCGGAGGGCCATGAGCACCTCCGCGTCGGCGCTCGGCGCCGACCGGACCCACGTCGGTGCGAGAGCGCGGGCCGATCCGCCCTCCTCGGGGCCCCCGTCGACGGTGGCGCTCCGTCCGGCGCCCCCCGACAGGCGGGTGACGAGCTGACGGGCCTCGCCGTCGGCGATGACGTCGCCGACGGCGCCCACGATCACCTCCACGTCGGTGCACCCGCCGAGCGTCTCGATCAGCTCGAGCTCGGGCGGCCCGATCCGGCGCGGGAGGTAGACGGCGACCTGCCCGCACGTCTCCGCTGCCCGCCCCGGTTGCCGCCGGACCTCCGCCGCGGCCGCGGCGAGCAGCTCGGCCGTCCCGACGCAGTCCGAGAGCGCGGAGCGCACGCGTCGCACGACGCCGACCACGTCGGCAGCCCGGGGGCTCTGAGCCGCCAGTGCGTCGAGCGCCACGGCCGAGACGGCCGCGAGGTCCCGGTAGGTGCGCGCGAGCGCCCGCAAGGTCGCCGGCTGATCGAGGGCGCCCGCGAGGTGGGAGGGCGTCTCCTCGACGAGCGCCGAGCGCACGGCCTCGAGCTCGATCGCAGGAGAGGCCGGCACCCTCCTGCCAACCGACAGCCAATGCTGTGCCAGCTCTGCGGCGAACCGCACCCACGTCGTGCAGCGGAGGTGGGCCACCCCGGGCGGCGTCGAAGCGAGCCGGCGCCGCACCGAGAGCGCCAGCGGGCCGCGGTCGACCACGACGGTCGCCGGCGAGAGCGGGTCGGCCCGCTTCGCCCTGCGGACCGTGCTCGCCAGGACCGCGAAGGCGGCATCGCCGTACGTGTGCGTCGCGACCCTGATCGGCACCGGGGCCACAGTACCGAGGGGCTGTCACGACGGCGTTGAGGACGCAGGGAGCGCAAGCCCCGGGGCGGACTGGCCGGCGTGCCGCCTGCCGTCACGCTCAGCGTGAGGCGACGAGCAGCTCGGCGATCTGGACCGCGTTCAACGCGGCACCCTTGCGGAGATTGTCCCCTGCGACGAACATCGCGAGCCCTCCCCCGTCGGCGCGCCGGATCCGCCCGACGTACGAGGGGTCCCTGCCGGCGGCGAGCAGCGGCGTCGGGAGCTCCGTGACGACGACGCCGTCCGCGCCCGCGAGAATCTCCGTCGCCTCCTCAGGAGACAGCTCCCTGGCGAACTCGGCGACGATCGCCGCCGAGTGCCCGGTGAAGACCGGCACCCGGACACAGGTGCAGGTGACGGAAAGGCCGGGGATCCCGAGAATCTTGCGGCTCTCGTTCCGGTACTTCTGCTCCTCGTCCGTCTCCAGCGAGCCGTCGTCGACGATCCGTCCGGCGAGTGGGACGACATTGTGGGCGATGGGCGCTGCGAACTTCTCCGGCTCGGGGTAGTCGAGCGCAGCACCGTCGAAGGTGAGGTCCGCGGCCCGGTCCGCCGTCTTCGCCAGCTGGCCGGCCAGCTCCGAGACCCCCGCGCGGCCCGCTCCGGACACCGCCTGGTAGCTCGCGACCACGAGCCTTTCCAGTCCCGCCGCGTCGTGGAGCGGCTTCAGGACCGGCATGGCCACCATCGTCGTGCAGTTCGGGTTCGCGACGATGCCCCTCTTGATCGAGGAGAGCGCGCCCGGGTTCACCTCGGCGACGACCAGCGGCACGTCTGGGTCCATGCGCCACGCCGACGTGTTGTCCACCACGACCGCACCGGCCGCCACGATGCGGGGCGCGAGCTCGCGCGATGCGGCGGCACCGGTCGAGCAGAGAGCGACGTCGATCCCTCTCGGGTCCGCCGTCGCAGCGTCCTCGACGACGACCGCCGCGCCCTGCCAGTCGAGGGTGGTCCCCGCCGAACGGGACGACCCGAAGAAGCGGATCTCCTCGACGGGAAAGGCGCGCTCGACGAGCACCGACCGCAGCACCTGGCCGACCTGTCCCGTCGCGCCGAAGACGCCTAGCCTCGCCACGGGCGCCGAGCCTACCGTGATCTCCCGGTCACACGCGAAGCCTCGGGCAATTCGACCTGAGTCACATCAACAAGAAGCACCGCTCCCGAACGATTCGACGTGATCAAGGGGAGCCGGGGTCACATCGCCGTGCGATCATCCGAGCTCGAACGCGCGGTGGAGCGCTCGCACCGCACGCTCGACGTCCTGTTCGCGCACGATGCAGGAGATCCGGATCGTCGAGGTCGAGATCAGGTCGATGTTGATCCCCTCTTCGGCCAACGTCTCGAACATCGTGGCGGTCACCCCGGGGTGCGACTTCATCCCCGCGCCGATGACCGACACCTTCGCGACGCCCTCGTCCGACGTCACCCCCGCCGCGCCCAGGGCGGCGAGATGGCCCGAGACGCCCTCGACAGCGGCGTTGACATCGGTGCGGGGGACCGTGAAGGAGATGTCGGTCGTGCCGTGGACCGACGCGTTCTGCACGATGTCGTCCACGTTGACCGACCGGTCCGCGAGCGCCCGGAACAGGCGTGCCGCGACTCCGGGCTTGTCCGGGACGCCGGTCACGGTGATCTTCGCCTGCGAGGCATCGTGGACGACCGCCGTGACGACCGCCTCCTCCTCCACCATTGACACATCCTCCTCCAAGATCCACGTACCCGGCTCCCAGGTGAAGCTGCTGCGCACATGCAGGGGCACGCGATGGTTCCGCGCGAATTCGGCAGACCGTAGCTGCAGCACCCTGCCCCCCGCCGCGGAGATCTCGAGCATCTCCTCGAAGCTGAGCCGGGACAGCTTGTGCGCGTCCGGGACGATCCTGGGGTCGGCGCTGAAGACGCCGGTGACGTCCGTGTAGATCTCGCAGACGTCGG
>JAJYGM010000188.1 GCA_021785095.1 Actinomycetes bacterium | reverse complement strand
CTCGTGCGGCGTGCGAGACGTGTGCATCTTCGCCAGCGCGACCGAGACGTTCGCAATGAAGAACCTGAACCGCTCGCGCGCCGGGGCCCTCGAGATGTTCGTTCCCGTCGTGGCGGGGGCCCGGGCAGACGGGATGGGCGTGCGGGCCTACGTGTCGATGTGCTTCGGCGACCCGTGGGAGGGTGCCGTGCCCGAGGCGGACGTCGTCTCGGTGTGCGAGCGGTTGCTCGAGATGGGCGCCGACGAGGTGAGCCTCGGGGACACGATCGGCGTCGCGACGGGCGGACAGGTCGTCGACCTGCTCGACGCGCTCGCGCGCGCCGGCATCCCCGCGGGTCGCCTCGCCGTGCACTTCCACGACACCTACGGCCAGGCGCTCGCGAACACCCTGACCGCGCTCGAGTGCGGGGTGACGACCGTCGACTGTGCGGCGCGTTGCATCGGCGCCTGCCCGTTCGCCAAGCGCGCGACCGGGAACCTCGCGACCGAGGACCTCTGCTGGGCGCTCGACGGCGCCGGGGTCGAGACGGGCGTGGACCTCGGTCGTCTCGTCGAGACCTCGATGTGGATGGCCGCCCGGCTCGGCCGGCCGAGCCCGTCGAGGGTGGTGCAGGCGCTCGCCGGCCGCGAGGTCGGCGAGACGGAGGGGGGCCGATGAGCCCGATCGTGCCCGGCGACCTGAGCGCGGTGCCCGGCGACCTGAGCGCGGAGCACGAGGAGCTCAGCGCGACGGTCCGGCGATTCGCGCGCGAGGAGGTCGCGCCCGCGGTCGCCGACTTCTACGAGAGGAAGGCATTCCCCTACCCGCTCGTCGAGAAGATGGGTGAGATGGGGCTCTTCGGGCTCCCCTTCCCCGTGGAGCACGGCGGCATGGGGGGCGACTACTTCGCGCTGTGCCTCGCGCTGGAGGAGCTCGCACGCGTGGACTCGTCGGTCGCGATCACCCTCGAGGCGGCGGTAAGCCTCGGCGCGATGCCGATCTACCGCTTCGGCACCGAGGCGCAGCGCGAGCGTTGGCTCCCCGACCTGTGCGCGGGGCGGTCGCTCGGGGCGTTCGGCCTCACCGAGCCCGGCGGTGGCTCCGACGCCGGCGCCACGCGAACGACCGCGCGACGCGACGGCGGCGAGTGGGTGGTGAACGGCTCCAAGGCGTTCATCACGAATTCCGGCACCGACATCACCGCGTTCGTCACCGTCACCGCGGTCACGTCGAGGCTCGAGGACGGCCGGCCGTCCATCTCCACGATCGTCGTGCCGTCAGGGACGCCCGGCTTCACGGTCGCGCCCGGCTACTCGAAGGTCGGGTGGAGCGCCTCCGACACCCACGAGCTCGCCTTCGACGGCTGCCGCGTGCCGCTCGACCACCTGCTGGGGGAAGAGGGGCACGGCTACGCGCAGTTCCTGTCCATCCTCGACGAGGGACGGGTCGCCGTCGCGGCGATGTCCGTCGGCCTCGCGCAGGGCTGCGTCGACGAGTGCGTCCGCTACCTCGGCGAGCGGGAGGCGTTCGGGCGGAAGCTCGGCGAGTCGCAGGTCCTCCAGTTCAAGGTCGCCGACATGGACGCGCGGACCCACGTCGCGCGTCTGGCGTGCTACGACGCGGCGCGCAAGCTCGTCGCGGGGAGGCCGTTCAAGCGCGAGGCCGCGATCGCCAAGCTCGTCGCCTCGGACGCCGCGATGGTGAACGCGCGCGAGGCGACGCAGATCTTCGGCGGGTACGGGTTCATGAACGAGTCCCCGGTCGGCCGCTTCTACCGCGACGCCAAGGTCCTCGAGATCGGGGAAGGCACCTCCGAGGTGCTGCGCATGGTGGTCGCCCGCCACCTCGGCTTCAGCCGCACGCGCCGAGCCGGGTGAGACGGCGCTGCTCCCGACGTCCGGAGGCCCCCGTGCATCGTTCGGTCTCCTCTCGGCCGAGGCTCCCGTGCCGAAACTAGTTAGAAGGCAAAGGACCTAACCGAAAACTTGCGCGGAACGCGTTCACAAGCTGGCGAACGACCTCCATACTGAACGTGTGGCCGTCATCGACGACAGGCACACCCTCGCCAGCTTCGACCCTGGCGACCACTGGGCGCCGGACGCGCCGAGGGTGCACCTGTCAGGCGTGCAGGCGACCATCCGGATGCTGATCGACGCATTGCGCGCGGACCGCGCCCTGGGAAAGAGGACCGCCGCCTTCGTCTCCGGGTACCAGGGGTCCCCGCTGGCCGGATTCGACAAGGAGCTCGAGATCGCATTGCGGACGCACCTCGACGTGGACATCGTCCACCGCCCTGCGGTCAACGAGGAGCTCGGGGCGACCGCGGTGATGGGGAGCCAGCTCGCGAGCCTGAACCCGACCGCGCGCGTCGACGGGGTGCTCGGCGTCTGGTACGGGAAGGCGCCCGGGCTCGACCGGGCCATGGACGCGTTGCGGCACGCGAGCTTCGCGGGGGCCGCCGCGACAGGTGGCGCGATCGCGGTCGTCGGCGACGATCCCACCGCCAAGTCGTCCACGCTGCCGAGCGCGTCGGAGACGTCGCTCGCGGACCTCGGCATGCCGGTGGTCTTCCCCCGGTCCTTGGAGGAGGTGCTGGATCTCGGCCGCCACGCGGTGAGGCTCTCGCGCTTTACGGGCGCGTGGGTCGCGATCAAGCTCGCGACGGCCGTCGCGGACTCCGAGGGCACCCTGGCGCTGCGCGAGTGGCCCGAGCCCGTGATCCCCGACGGCTACGTGGCACCGCCGGTCTCCGGCGACCTCCTCACGCCCAGCACCCTCGAGCGCGAACGCGCCGTGCTCACCGACCGGCTCCGTGCCGCAGCCCGCTACGGCGACGCGAACGCGCTCAACCGTCTCGTGGTCGCGCCCGACCGGGCGCGTCTTTCGATCGTGGCGGCGGGGATCGTCTACTCGGAGCTGGTCGAGGCGCTCCGGCTCCTCGGGCTCGACCTCGGCACGCTGCGCGCGAGCGGCGTGGCGCTCGGCGAGGTGCGGATGCCGTTCCCGATCGGGCAGGGGTTCGCACGGTCGCTCTCGGACGGCGTCGAGCAGGTCGTCGTCCTCGAGGAGCGCCGAGAGCTCGTGGAGAGCCAGCTCCTCTCGATGATCGCCCGTCGGCCGCAGAGCCCGGCCGTGCTCGGGAAGCTCGACCTCGACGGCCGACCGCTCGTCCCGCGCCACGGCGTGCTGGATGCGGCGTCCATCGCACGCATCCTTCTGCCCGTCCTCCGTGCGAGCATCGGCACAGTCGTGAAGGAGCCCCCCGAGCCGCGCCGGCGCATCGCGCTCACGTCCGTGACGTCCGAGCCGACGAGGATTCCGTGGTTCTGCCCGGGCTGCCCGCACTCGGTGAGCACCGTGGTGCCCGAGGGCACGCTCGTCGGCGAGGGGATCGGCTGCCACTCGATCGTCCACTACATGCCCGAAGATCGCATCGGGCGGCTCGCCGGCATCACGCAAATGGGCGGCGAAGGCGCCCAGTGGATCGGCATGGAGCCCTTCGTCGCAGAGCGCCATCTCGTCCAGAACTTGGGCGACGGCACGTTCTTCCATTCGGGCCAGCTGGCGGTGCGGGCCGCGGTCGCCGCGGGCGTCCCCATCACCTTCAAGGTGCTCTGGAACGGGGCGACCGCGATGACCGGCGGGCAGGACGTGGTCGGCGGCACCGGGTCGCCGGTCGGCCTCGCCCGCATGGTGCTGCTCGAGGGCGCGGCTCGTGTCGTCATCACGACCGACGACGTGCGTCGTTACCGTCGTGTGCGGCTGCCCCGAGGCGTGACCGTGCGCTCTCGCGACGAGATCGTCGCGGTCCAAGAGGAGCTCGCTGCGGTCGACGGCGTGACCGTGCTCGTCCACGACCAGCCGTGCGCGACCGAGCTGCGGCGCAAGCGCAAGCGCGGTCTCGCCCCGGTGCCGGCCGAGCGGGTGGTGATCAACGAACGGGTGTGCGAGGGTTGCGGCGACTGCCAGGTGAAGTCGAACTGTCTGGCGCTCCAGACCGTCGACACGCCGCTCGGGCCCAAGACCCGTGTCGACGAGGAAGCCTGCAACTTCGATCGCTCGTGCCTGAAGGGCGACTGCCCCGCGTTCACGCTGGTGCGGGTGGGCTCCAGGCGCTCCCGCAAGGCTGCGGCCGCGGGTCCCGAGCCGCCGCCGGCACCCGTGGCCAGCCTCGACCGGGCGGTCACCGTGCGGATCGCGGGGATCGGCGGGACCGGCGTCGTCACCTGCGCGCACCTCCTCGGGTGGGCCGCGCTGCTCGAAGGCGTCGACGTGTGGGGGCTCGATCAGACCGGGCTCTCGCAGAAGGCCGGACCGGTCATCTCGGACCTTCGCATCGGGCCGGGCGCGCAGGACCGGTCGAACGTGCTGGGCACAGACGAGGTCGACCTCCTCATCGCGGCGGACCTCGTCGCGGCGGGCGCGCCGGGGGTGCTGGAGAGCATGGCGCACGGGCGCGGCGCGGTCGTCGGCTCGTCCGCAGCCAGCCTGAGCGGGCCCATGGTCCTCGGGGTCGAGGCGCGTGAGGTGCCGGTCGCCGAGCTCGAGGCGCGCCTGGCCGGCGCGGCGGCCAGCGGCCGCGCGACCTTCCTCGACGCGGTCGCCGTCGCGCACGAGGCGGGCGCCACCGCGGCCGGGGCCAACGTGGTGCTGCTCGGAGCGGCGAGCCAGCTCGGGCTGCTGCCGGTCTCCGCACGTTCGATCGCCGCCGCGATCGAGCGCAACGGCGTCACGGTCGAGGCCAACCTCGCCGCGTTCGAGGCTGGACGCCGCTGGGTCGCGGCGCACGCCGGCGGGGACGACGGCGGGGCCGACGGCGGGGCCGACGGCGCGGCCCCGGACGACGGCGGGGCCGACGGCGCGGCCCCGGACGCCAGCGGGGCCCCGGACGCCGGTGCCGCCGGAGCGGGCCCGGACCAGGCCGGTGCGCGGATCGTCTCGGGGATCGACTTCTCGTCGTTGCCCGCCGCCGGCCGTGCGCACGTCCAGTGGCTCGCGGGGGACCTCGTCGGCTACCAGGACGAAGCGCTGGCCCGTCGTTTCGCGGCGCTGGTCGCAGACGTCGCCGACGCCGAGCGGCGCGTGGGCGGCGACGGCCGCCTGACCGCCGGGGTGGCGTTCGGCTACCACAAGCTCCTCGCGTACAAAGACGAGTACGAGGTCGCCCGGCTCCTCCTCGAGTTCCCCGCGGTGGGCCCGTCCGAGGGTGAGACCACCTGGCTCCTCCACCCGCCGGCGCTGCGCGCCAGGGGGCTGCGCCACAAGATCCGGCTCGGCAGCTGGTCCCGACCGGCGTTGCTGGCGCTGCGATCGGCTAGACGGGTCCGGGGGACCGCGCTCGACCCGTTCGGCCGGACCGAGCTCCGCCGGACCGAGCGGCAGCTGCCGGGCGAGTACGCCGACGCGCTTCGGTCGGTCCTCTCGAAGCTCGCGCCCCAGAACCTCGACGCAGCGATCGGCATCGCGCGGCTTCCCGACCGGGTGCGCGGCTACGAGAGCGTGAAGGAGAAGAGCGTCGCGTCGTTCCGGGCGGAGCTCGCCGAGCGTCTGGTCCGTTTCCCCCACCCATGAGCCGCCCGCACCTCGGGTGCTGAGCCGTTCCGCCCTTGACGCAGCGGCTCGCGAGCCCGGTCGCGTCACGCCCGCCCCTCCCCGTGCTCCGCCCCTCCCCGTGCGCCGCCCCTCTCCGTGCGCCGCCCCTCTCCGTGCGCCGCCCCTCTCCGTGCGCCGCCCGGGTACCCTCGCAACCGGAGGGCGTGTGGGACGCGTGTCGTTGCTCGTGGTGTGCACGGGCAACGCGTCGCGCTCGGTGATGGCGGGCCTCATGCTCGAGCAGCTCGCGGCCCGACGCGGCCTCGCCCTGTCGGTCAGGACGGCTGGGACGCACGCGGTGGACGGGCTCCCGCTCGGCGCGCGCACCCTGGCTGCGCTCCTGACCGTTCCGGAGATTGCCGGGAAGCAGCTCGACGCGTTCGCGGCGGCCGGGCACCGGAGCCGCCAGCTCGGCGCCGAGGACCTCGGTCGTGCAGACCTGGTCGTCGCGATGGAGTCGGCGCACGTCCGCTACGTGCGGCGCCGTCACCCGGAGGCGGCCCCGCGCACGGGAGCGCTCCGGAGGCTCGCCGCGGACCTCAGGCCCGGGCCTGCGCCGCTCTCGGCTCGAGTCGCCGCGTTGGACCTCGAGCACGCTGCGCTCGAGCCCGCCGACGACGTCACGGACCCCGCCGGCCGGAATGACGCGGCCTACGTCGCGTGCGCGGCGGAGCTGTGGGCGCTCTGCGAGGAGCTCGTGCGCAGGCTCTGACCATGAGCCCTCACGATGAAAGCCCACGGGAGAGAGGCCAGCGCGGCGGCGAAGGCCCCAACACGCGCTGGCTCTTCAGTCCGCGCGCACCGCGCGCAGTCCCGCCCACGCGAACATCGCCAGGCGGCTCGCGAGCCGCTGCGCCTCCTCGCCCGGCACCGGCGCGTCGCCTTCGGGGTCACCCAGTTCGTCACCTCCAGGACCGTCACCTCCAGGACCGTCACCTCCAGGACCGTCACCTCCAGGACCGTCACCTCCAGGACCGTCACCTCCAGGACCGTCACCTCCAGGACCGTCACCTCCAGGACCGTGGGTGCGGCTCTGCGTCTCGAGCCAGTGCCGGCTCGCCCCCTCGGCCATGCCCACGACCGCGTACGCGAGGAAACGGCGATGGTCCGGGTCGAGCCCCGCGGCGATGAGCGGGTCGATCGTCTCTGCGATCGCGTCCTCCACCTTTCGCAGCGCGCTGAACAGCTCAGGGCCGGTCGCGCTGCTCCTGCTGTAGAGGAGGCGGAAGGCTGTCTCGTGCGTGACGAGCATCCGGAAGTACGCCGCGAAACCGCCCGCCACCTGCTCACGCGGCCCGGGTGCCGCCGCGGTGGCGGCATCGATCTCTGCGAGGAGGTCTTCTGCGATCGAGTCCAAGAGCTCCCGGTAGAGGGCGCGCTTCGAGGAGAAATGCTGGTAGAGGAGGGGTTTCGTCACCCCGGCGGCGTCGGCGATCTCGTCCATCGTCGTCGACTCGTAGCCGCGTTCGGCGAAGAGCCGGAGTGCCGTGCCGAAGAGCTGGCGACGGCGCTCGCCGCCGCTGAGACGGCGCGCCCCCCGTCGTTGGTGCGCGTCGTCTGCGCGGGAGGAACCGGGCTGCATCGCCGACGTCACTCGACGCCGCGAAGCGCGCCCTTCGCTTTCGGCACGGGCACCGGGAGCACGGGAAGCTCGAGCCGATCGACGCACGCGGTCGCCCCGAAGCGCGCCGAGGCGCGTGAGCACCGCCTCGAGGCGGGCCGGCAGGTTCGCGAGGTCGAAGTGGCGGCGCGCAACGGCTGCGTTGTGGTCCAAGAGCGCAGGGTCGGGCGCGTCGAGCCACGCCTCGAGCTCCGCGAGGTCGTCGGCCGACTCGGTGAACCACCGGAAGCCGAACGCCCGAAGCTCGGCCGCCACGGGGTAGGGCCCGATCACGAGCGGGCGGCGGTGGGTCGCGGACTCGACCGAGGGGTTCCCGAACCCCTCGACGTCCGAGGTCAGTGCGACCACGTCGCACGCGGCGTACGCGTCGTCGACGGTGGCCGCACGCCCGTCCGCGAGCTGTGGCGCCCCCCGTCGCACGGGGCAGTGCGCCGCGGCGAGCACGCGCTCGAGCTCGGGGCCGTAGCCGTCCTCTGCGGGGCCGAGCAGCCAGTACGTCGCCCCGAGCAGTTCCGCCACCCTCATCGCGGCGCCGACGCGCTTCCGGGGGAGCGCACGCGTCGGCTGCAGCACGAGGCGCGCGCCCGGTGCGACGCCGAGCGCGGCACGGGTCTCGGCGCGCCGCCCTGCCGGGGGGTCCGGGTCGAAGGCGTTGTAGACGGTGGTCGCCTCGATGGCGTGCGCGGCGAGCTCGCGTCGGCTGTGCTCGTTGACGGTGACGTGGCGCCAGGCGGGATCGTCGGGCGGTGGTGGCCAGTGCGCGAACTGCGGCCGCTGCCAGGGGAGGTCGTGGTGATGGAGGACCGCGGGACGGCCCGCGAGGACGGCGGCGACGACCTCGGCGGCGGCGGCGTTCAGCGGGAGGGAGCAGAGGTTCTCCACGACCACCAGGTCCGCGTCGGCGAGCGCCGACTCCACGTCCTCCCGGGCCGGCGCCGACGCGGCGTCGAACGAAAGGCCCGGCAGCACCCGGTCCGCGCTGGCCCCGGCTGCACACTCGGCCGTCCCCCCGCCACCGAGCCTGCCCGCGACGCGGTAGGTCTCGAAGCCCAGCCGCTCGAGCGCCCACGACCACTTCTTCGCCTCGATGGAGACGCCGTCGCCTCCGCCCAGGCGAAACGAGACGAGAGCGGCCCTCGGCACCAGCGCACTGTACCGAGGTCTCTGCACGCCCCCTGCCGCAGGCTGCGCAGATC
>JAJYGM010000153.1 GCA_021785095.1 Actinomycetes bacterium | reverse complement strand
GGGGAGAGACCGGGGAAGAGAGACCGGGGAGAGACCGGGGAAGAGAGACCGGGGACCCAAGTCCGTGCGCCCGACGACGCCCTACGCAGAGCTGCACTGCCATTCGAACTTCTCGTTCCTCGACGGCGCCTCCCATCCCGAGGAGCTCGCGGTCGCCGCCGCCGCCCTGGGGCTCACCGCGCTCGCGCTCACCGACCACAACGGGCTCTACGGCGTCGTGCGCTTCAGCGAGGCGGCGCGACGCGCCGGCCTGCCCACGGTCTTCGGTGCGGAGCTCACCTACGGCCCCGCCCCAGCCGAGCAGGGGCCGGCGGTCTCACCCGCCCCCACCCCTGCACCCACCCCCACCCCCGCTCCTGCCCCCGGCCGCACCGGCGCGCCCGATCCCGGCGGCACCCACCTGGTGGTGCTCGCCCGCGACCCGCAGGGCTACGCGCGCCTCAGCCGCACCATCGCCGACGCTGGGCTCGGCGGCGGCGGGAAGGGACGCCCCGCGCTCACGCTTGCGGCGCTCGCCGGCGCGCACGAGGGACACTGGCAGGTCCTCACGGGGTGCAGGAAGGGGGCGGTGGCCGCCGCGTTGACCGAGGAGGGGCCGCGCGCGGCACGCCGCCGCCTCGACGAGCTCGTGGCCGCGTTCGGGAGGGGCAACGTCGCGGTCGAGCTGTGGGACCACGGGGACCCGCTCGATTCCACGCGCAACGACGCGCTCGCGCAGCTCGCAGTTCACGCCGGCTGCGCGCTCGTCGCCACCAACAACGTCCACTACGCGTCACCGGCCAGGTTCCCGCTCGCCACGGCGCTCGCGGCCGTGCGATCGCGTCGCAGGCTCGAGGAGCTGTGCGGCTGGCTCCCGGCCTCGGCCGCCGCGTGCCTGCGCACGGGCGGGGAGCAGGAGCGACGCTTCGCGCGCTGGCCGGGCGCGGTTGCCCAGGCGGCGGAGATCGGCGCCGCCTGCGCCTTCGACCTCCGGCTGGTCGCCCCGAGGCTGCCGGACTTCCCGGTCCCGCCGGGGCACGACGAGGACAGCTGGCTGCGCCACCTCGTGGAGGAGGGCGCGACCCGCCGCTACGGCCCCCGCGGCGCCGAGCGCGTCGACGGCGCGTGGGAACGGCTCGATCACGAGCTCTCTGTCATCGCGACGCTCGGCTACGCGGGGTACTTCCTCACCGTCTGGGACATCGTGGAGCAGTGCCGGCGCACCGGCGTCTACTGCCAGGGGCGCGGCTCGGCGGCGACCTCGGCGGTCTGCTACGTGCTCGGCATCACCCTCGTCGACGCGGTCTCGCTCGGCCTGCTCTTCGAGCGGTTCCTGTCACCCGCACGGGACGGGCCGCCCGACATCGATCTCGACATCGAGTCCACCCGGCGCGAGGAGATCATCCAGTACGTCTACGAGCGCTACGGCCGCCGCCATGCCGCGCAGGTGGCGAACGTGATCACGTACCGGCCCCGCTCCGCCTTGCGAGACATGGGCAAGGTGCTGGGCTGCGACGCAGAGGACGTGGACCGGTGGGCCAAGCGGACCGAGCGCGCCGACGCGCTCCCGGCGCGTGCGGACGTGCCGGCGACGTTGCGACGCCTGGCCACCGAGGTGCTCGACTTCCCGCGCCATCTCGGCATCCACTCGGGCGGCATGGTGATCTGCGACCGCCCGGTGGTGGACGTCTGCCCCGTCGAGCCTGCGCGCATGCCCGCACGCACGGTGCTGCAATGGGACAAGGACGATTGCGCGGCCGCAGGCCTCGTGAAGTTCGACCTCCTCGGCCTCGGGATGCTGGAGGCCCTCCACCACATGGTCGACCTCGTCGCAGCGCACCACGGCGTGGCGGTCGACCTCGCAGCGCTCCCTCAAGAGGACGAGGTCTACGACCTGTTGTGCCGGGCGGACACGGTCGGGGTCTTCCAGGTGGAGAGCCGCGCGCAGATGGGAACCCTGCCGCGCGTCCAGCCGCGCTGCTTCTACGACCTCGCAGTCGAGGTCGCGCTCGTCCGGCCCGGCCCGATCCAGGGGCACGCGGTGCACCCCTACATCCGGCGGCGCCGCGGCGAAGAGCCCGTCGCCTACCTGCACCCGCTGCTCGAGCCCGCGCTGCGCCGCACCCTCGGCGTCCCGCTCTTCCAGGAGCAGCTCATGCAGATCGCGGTCGACGTCGCCGGGTTCACGCCGTCCGACGCGGACGAGCTGCGCCAGGCGATGAGCCACAAGCGCTCCGACGAGCGGATGGAGGCGCTGCGCGGGCGGCTCTTCTCGGGAATGGCCGCGCGCGGGGTCCCCGACGACGTGGCGCAGAAGGTCTACGAGAGCCTCTCGGCCTTCGCCAACTTCGGCTTCCCCGAGAGCCACTCCTTGTCGTTCGCCTCGCTCGTGTACGCCTCTGCGTGGATGAAGCTGCACCACCCGGCGGCCTTCACCGCCGGACTCCTGAACGCCCAGCCCATGGGGTTCTGGTCGCCGCAGAGCCTTCTCGCCGACGCCAAGCGCCACGGGATCTCGGTGCTGCGGCCCGACGTGAACGTGGGCCGGGCCGGCGCGGCCCCGGTCGGCGCGGCGGCGTTGCGCCTGGGGCTCGCCTCCGTCCGCTTCGTCGGGAAGGAGACCGCCGGCCGCCTGGCGCGCGGCCAACCCTGGGCGAGCCAGGAGGACCTCGTGCGCCGCGGAGGGTTGAGCCGGGCGCAGCTCGAGGCGCTCGCGCTGGCGGGCGCGCTCGACGGGCTCCTCGACGGGCGCCGCGACGGGCTCCGCGACGGGCTCCGCGACGGGCTCCGCGACGGGCTCCGCGACGGGCTCCGCGACGGGCCTGTCGGCGCGGCGGACCGCCGCGCGCTCGTCTGGACGGCGGGCGCTGCCGCACAGGCGACCCCCGGACGCCTCCCGGGGGTCGTGACCGGCGCGGTCGCCCCCCCGCTCCCCCCGCGCTCGGCTGCAGAGGAGGTGAGGGACGACCTGTGGTCGATCGGGGTGACCCCGGAGCGCACCGCCATCGAGCTCGCCCGCCCCGAGCTCACGCGCCGCGGCGTGGCGACGATCGCACAGGCAGTGGAGAGCGCCTCCTCGTCCTCGCCTTCTCCCAAGGTGGTCGTGGCCGGGGTGGTGACCCACCGCCAGCAGCCCGAGACCGCACGCGGCGCGGTCTTCTTGAACCTGGAGGACGAGACCGGGATGGTGAACGTCGTGTGCTCGAGGGGCGCGTGGGCGCGTTGGCGCGCCGTTGCGAGGACCTCGCCTGCGCTGATCGTGAAGGGGCGCATGGAACGCGCGCAAGGTGCAGTGAACGTCGTGGCCGAGCGGTTCGAACCGATCGCGCTCGGGCCGGTCCCCGGGTCCCGCGACTTCCGGTAGCGGGCTCCAGCCGGTGAACGCCTCAGTTGCGGGTCCGGGGGATGCTCGCCTTCTCGAGCACCTGCGCACTGACGCCGACCGCGCGCCACGCCGAGTACGAGAGCCCCTTACGGGCGCTGTAGTCCTTCGCCACCCTGATGAAGTCCTTCTCCAGCGCGGCCACGTCCACGGACTGCCCGGAGTGCGCGAGCTCGGCCTCGAGGTCGCGCTGCTCCTGCACCAGGTGGAGCCGGCTCAGGGGGCTCGCCGAGGCGAGCTCCTTTTCGATCGCTGCGAGCTTCTTGCGGATCGACTCGACCGTGCGCTTCCGCCCTCGGCGCGGCTTGGTGGTCTCCAAGGCTTCGAGGTAGGCGCGGACGATCCGGCCTTCTTCACGGCCCTTTGCCAGCGCCGCCTTGTGCGAATCGGACATCGGACCCGGCCTGCGGGTCCTTCTCTTGCTAGCAGTGGGGGTCGCCATACCCCATAACTCTACACGCGCATGCGGACTTTCGCCGCATCCCCTCATAGTTGCTGTCGAAGAGCTGTAGGTGAGCATTGTGCCCCCGTAGGACGGATCCGACGCTTGGTGGACCCACGTCGAGGTAAGCCAGCCACGCGTGCATTGGGCGTCGCCCTGCTTCGCCGTCGGCGTCCTTTGAGCCGGATCGGGTCATCCCGAGCTCCAGGTCGAGCCGAACGGCGGGACCCGGCGGGCCCGGTGCCCGGATCATCATCCCTTGTCATCGGCCCTGGGCGGGGGATCGCTGAGCCGACCTTGCCCGAATACGTTGCACCCTTTCCTCTTATGGTCGATGGCCAACCTGCGTGAGAACGTGATGTCGTCCCTGTCCGCGCAAGGACGGTGGCGACCGCTTGGTGGATCTGCCGCCCCGCCGGAGCCGCGCAGCCGCATGGTCGCGTCCACGACTGCATCTCTAGTGCGAGCATCGATCGACCGCCCGATTTCCAGGTGTCATGGCGGGTGAATTCCGAATCGGCAGTACGCACCAGCCTGCCGCAGGTCCCAAGATGCTCGGCGAGCATCTGGGAATGGTCGGGCAAACGATCCGTCAGCCATCGGGCGAAGCATCCTGCGGCCGATCGTGGCGCCCGGCCGCCCGTGCTACAGCCCTACTCCGCGACCGCACCGCACGAGCGCACCCGCCATGCGCGGCGAACGACTGCGCGCAGCGCGCATGAGGCGTGGGGGGTCCATGGAAGAGCGGGCGGTCAGCCTGCCGGCCCGGCTCGTACGCTCTCCTCTCGATGATCGAGTGGGAGGACTTCGCGAAGGTCGACGTGCGGGTCGGGCGGATCGTCGAGGTGCTGGACTTCCCCGAGGCCCGCAAGCCGGCGTGGAAGCTCCGGATCGAATTCGGTCCGGAGATCGGCGAGAGGTTCTCTTCCGCCCAGATCACGAACTATGCGAGAGAGGACCTCATCGGGAGGCTCGTGCTCGCCGTCGTCAACTTCCCGCCGCGCCAGATCGGCCCGTTCCGTTCCGAGGTGCTGACGCTGGGCACCTATCGCGGAGACGCCGTGCTGCTGGTCGATCCCGACGCGTCTGCACAGCCAGGAGACAGGCTCGGCTGATCAGCCCGTTGGTAGCTTGCTGAGGTGCCGGATCAACTCGTGATCCGCGCGGTGACCGCAGTCGTCCTCGTGGGCCTCGGGATCGCGGGCTACGTGTTCTGGATCCCGGTCCACCGCCCGGACCCCCGGAAAGTCGCGGCCTGGCACTCGCGAGCCCGATCGTCCACCTGCGCGCGCAACCGGCCTCCTCTGCCGTTGACCCTGCGACGGCGGCCTCGATCGCGGCGGTGAAGGCGGCCGCGGTCGCGACACCGGGAGAGGCCGCCGTGTACTCGGTGCAAAGGGGCTCGCGCCGGTCGCAGCAGGGTCGATCGAGCTGATCGCGGTGCCCACGCTCGAGTCCGCCCGGTCGGCCCAGCAAGAGATGCTCGCCACTGCGCTCTCGCAGACTGGGCTTGCTGCCGTCGTCGCCCACACCGGTACGGCCCAAACCGGTTGCGAGGATGGCGCGGGTCGAGGTTCCACGCCGAGTTGCGGCCGCGCTCGATCACGAGCCCGCACGCGTGGCACCGATAGACCCGGTCCGAGAGCTCGATGCGGGGCTTGGCCTTCGCACCGCATCTCGAGCACTCCTGGGTCGTGCCCCCGGCGGGGAGCACGGACGTGCAAGACGCGGGCCGGTTGGCAAAGATGGGCTGCGTGAGCGACGACCCTGCCACCTACCTCGATGCCGTCGACGAGCGCCTGGTCGGCTTTCTCGGCGACGACGGAGACCTGTCGTCGGAGACCGTGTGGCGGCTCCAGCGCTTCGCGGTGGCGTTGTCGGAGGGCTCCATGACGCCCGCTCTCGCGCTCCAGGACTGGGCGGACTTCTACCCGCTCGCGGCAGCGTTCGTCGTGGTGCACGGCAGCGACGAGCTCCGCGGGCTCTACGACCAAGCCACCGTCTTCAGCGCGGTGGTCGGGCGCGACGTCCAGTTCACCGACGCAGACCGCGTCTTTCTGGTCGCGTTGTCCGAGGAGCTCGAGGGCTACGCGCGCGCTCACCGCCCGTAGACGCCCATAGACCCCATAGACGATGGTTGGCGGGCGGCGCCCGAGCACGCACTTCTCCCGCGGAGCTCGTGCGTCAGTGAGGTCCGTCCTCGCCGCGCCCGCTCGTCCGTGACCGTCTGACGCCTCGAGACGCAGCGCCGTCATGCGGAGCTGATCTCGGCAGTCCCGGGGGCCCTGCGGCCAGTTGAGCAGGACATACTCGAGACGATCGGCGCGACCGAAATCCGTTCCCCGAGGTGCGCTACCGTCTTCTGTGGGTCAGAGGGGGTGACGCCGATGAAGGGGCGCACAGGCACGCTGGCCACGCTGGCGTGCGGGTTCGTCGCATTCGGTCTCGCAGGGAGCACCGCGGCGGTCTTGTGGGCGTCGGGGTCCTCCACACGTGTCCCGCGGCTTCCCGCATGTCGGACACTCGGCATCTCCTGCGCGCCTGGGCACCTCGGTCCCGGATTTGCTCAGGGGAATTCCGCACACGACGCAGGTGCGGGTGTCGGGCCAGGGTCGAGGGCCCTCGCGGCGCAGCAGGGAGTGCGCCCGTCCGAGGCGGTGGGCACCACCGCTCCGTCCACCGCAGGACGCCCGGAGCGGCAGGGCGCCGAGAACGTGGTCTTGACGAACAAGAGCACGCCGCGCACGTCCTCGGGCTCCCACCCGGCGTCTGCCACCCTCACGTCGCAGGACTCGCCTCTTCCCCGCGCGCCTGGTTCGGCCACCACCACGTCCTCGGGCTCCCACCCGGCGTCTGCCACCCTCACGTCGCAGGACTCGCCTGCGCCGTCGGCTCACGCAGGCGCACACCCCGCTGCCACCTCGGCACGGACTCCTCGACCTCTCGCACCGCCGGCAGGGGAGCACGGCACGGCGGGCACCATTGCGTTGTCACACCGGCACGTCATCGATCGGCATCGTTCTCGCTCACACGGGACCGGGGTAGCCGTTGCCGGCCCGGTCTCGCGTCGGGAGGTCGTGGCAGCGCCTCCTCCACCTCCTCCACCTCTGCCCCGGCACGTCGTGACGCCGGCGGCTCGAGGCCGGGTTGTCTCCGAGCTCGGCGTTCGCGCTGGTCGTCCGGGGCCGTCATCGCGAGGCGTGGGTGCCGCGCGTCTCGGCCGGGTTCCGGTGCATCCGTCGACGCCTCCTCAGCGGCACCCGGCACGGCGAGGGCCGCCCGCAACCGGCGTCACGGCCGGCGCCGCCGGGAACGCGATCACCGGGAACGCGATCACCGGGAACGCGATCGCCGGGAACGCGATCGCCGGGAACGCGATCACCGGGAACTCGGGCGGCGGAAGAGCGATCGGCCGGAACGTGATCGCCGGGAACGCGAGCGGCGGCTGAGTCCGTTGCTGGACGGGGGCCCCGCGTGCTGGAGCCCGTCCGAGGAGCTCAGGTGCAGTGGAACGTGTAGCCGTGCGGCGGCTCGGTTCCCGACGCGACCTTCATCTCACGGCCGTTGAAGCTGTAGACCCAACGCAACGTCACGGACGCGACGGCGTCGGCGCACACCTGGGGCGCCGGCGGCGGGCGGAGCTTGAACGCCACGTAGCTCACGGCGAACCGTGCGGTGCCGGCCTCGCCCAGCAGCACGTCGTGCCCGTCCGCGCCCGGTGCGAGCGCGGCGTTCTCGGTCAGCAGCCGTCGCCCGTCGAAGAAGTAGATCGGTTTCGTGCTGTCAGAGGTCGGAGCTGCCCAGAGCTGGATCGCGTAGAGCGTCCCGTGACGGCCGTCCGGCGTCTCGGCACGCGTCGGGAAGTCGCCGCAGGCCGGCTGACCGCCGATCGTGGGGATCGGACGCTTCGGCCCGCACAGGGCGGTGAGGGCGATCTGCTCGTCGGCCGCGGCGTCGTTCGAAGCGACGGGCGGGCAGGCGGGCTCGGTGACGCGGACCTTGCTCGCGGCGCTTCCCTGCGGGGCGGTGGCCCGGCACGGCCCGAGGCTCACCACGCTCGTCAGGACACCTGCAGGTGAGAGCCGGTAGAGGGCGCGGGCTCGGTAGGGCGTGGCGCACGCGTTGCATGCGTCGTTGAGGGGGAACTGGACCCAGAGCTCCTCGGTGCCGCCTGGGAGCGTGCGCGCCAGCTCGAGGTCGGGGGGCTGGAGGACGAGCAGCGGGTCGAATCCGGGGCGGTAGCCGCTGGCCAGGCGGTAGGCGCGCTGGAGGGGCGCGTAGACAGGGGTCGTGAGCGACGGCGCATTGGGGCGCACGTCGGGGGGCCGGCCGTTCAGGAGGATCCAGTCGACGCAGCCGCAGTCCGTCGGGAGCTCCGAGAGCGTGTAGCCGATGTCCACCCGTCCGGTGTCGAGGAATCGGATGAGGTAGGTCTGGGTGGTCTCGAAGAACGCGATGGCGGCGGCGGAGGCGCCGTGGGCGGCCATGTAGCGGGCCATGCAGGCCCGGACCACGCTCGCCGGGGCGGTCGCGGAGAAGCACGCCTGGAAGACGCCCAGCTGGCCCCCCTTCGTCGCGTCCCGCCAGACGGCGCCCGGACCGACGCGCCCTGCAGAATGCGGCGCGGACGCCGTGCTGACGGGGACCACCGACCAGGTGAGACCGCCGTCGCGGGTCATGAGGAGGCGGTCGGGCCATG
>JAJYGM010000433.1 GCA_021785095.1 Actinomycetes bacterium | reverse complement strand
CGTCTCGACGGCTCGCAGGTTCGCGCGCGAGCGCCGACGGCATCGAATGGTCCCGCCCAGCTGGGCTTTCGTTGTCCCAGTCGTGCTCTGGTCCAACGGCACGAGCCTCACCAGTCCTTCGACACGTGGTGCGGCTGAGCGGGCGGCTCGTCCGAAGGGGCTTCTGACCGAACGCCCAGAGCGACTCACATCGGTGTCATTCGCGGGCCGGGCCCGCCCGCGCTGCCCGCAGCGTTGGGGTAGCGTTCGCTCGCCCGCAAGCGGGAACGGAGTCTCGAAACAGTGGAGGGGCATGTCACATGCGGCCATTTCGGAGGATCCTTGCATCGCTGACGGCATGCTGCGCCGTCGCAGGAATGTTGGCAGTGACGGCGGCGGAGACCGCTCAGGCGGTACCGGCCCGTCACGCGTCGAAGGGGGGTGGTGTCGTCACCTTCGCCGAGCAACCCGGTGCGACGCCCACCTACATCTTCCCTCTGTACAACGGCGCGAACTCCCAGAACGCCGACATCACGTACCTTCAGCCCCTGATGTGGCTTCCGCTGTACTGGTTCGGTCACCCGACAACCAGCGCCGCCACCGTCAACTACAAGCTCTCGATGGCCGATCCACCAGTTTTCTCCAGCAGTGGCAAGACGATCACGATGAGACTCAAGCGCTACGTCTGGTCGACAGGTGCGCCGGTGACCGCTCGCGACATCGTGTTCTGGATGAACCTCGTAATGGCCGAGAAGACAAACTATGCGGGTTACGTCCCCGGGGGTTGGATGACACACGTCGCCAGCTACTCGGCGCTTTCCCCGGATACCTTCGTCCTCAAGTTGACCAAGGCGTACAACCAGACGTATCTGCTCTACAACGGTCTGGCGACGATCACGCCCATCCCCCAGCACGCATGGGACAAGACGTCGACAACCGGTGCGATCGGCACGTATGACACGACCAGCGCCGGAGCGAAGTCCGTCTACAAGTTCCTGAACCCGCGCCACGAGTCGCTCTCGACTTGGGCTTCGACACGGCTCTGGCAGGTAGTAGACGGGCCCTGGCACCTGAAGCCGAACACAGGTTTCCAAATCACGGGACAGGTCATCATGATCCCGAACAAGCGGTACTCCGGGCCCAACAAGCCGAAGATCAGCGAGTTCGAGGAGCTTCCCTTCACGAGCGCGGCCGCGGAGTACAACGCGCTGCGGTCCGGAACGGTCGACTATGGCTACGTGCCTACCACAGACCTCGCGACGCTCGGGTCGCTCAAGGCGAGCGGCTTCAAGATCGAGCCCTGGTACGAGTGGGGTCTGACCTTCCTGATCATCCAGTTCACCAATCCGAAGTACCAGGCGCTCGTGAGCCAGCTCTACGTACGCCAGGCGATGCAGATGCTGATCGACCAGCCCGAGTACATCAAGAAGCTCCTCGACGGCTACGCCACCCCCACCTATGGGCCGGTTCCGACGTTCCCGAAGTCGAGCTTCTTGGCAAAGGCGGAGAGCAAGAACCCTTATCCCTACAGCCCGACGAAGGCGAAGCAGCTGCTTGCCTCCCACGGCTGGACCATCCACTCCGGCGGCACCGACGTGTGCAGTAAGCCCGGGACGGGTGCTGGCAAGTGCGGCAAGGGGATACCGAGCAAGACCAAGCTGGCCGTGTCGCTCATGTACCCGAGCGGTTTCCCGAACATCGCCAACGAGATCCAGGTGATGCGTTCGGCCTTCAACAACGTCGGCATCCACTTGACACTGTCGGAGGCTCCGGAGAACACCGTGCTCTCCGACTCGTTCAACTGCATCGGAAAGTCCTCGGCCGAGTGTCCCGCGAGCACCCCGGAGCTGGCGATCATCTCCTCGCCCCTCTACACCTACGTTCCGATCTACTACCCAGATGGCACAAGCCTCTTCGGCTGTGGTGGGGCAACCAACGCGGGCAACTACTGCGACAAGACCGCGAACCAAGAGATCACAGAGATCGAGTCAGCGGGGAACGCGGCCTCACTCAAGACGCTGTACAAGTACCAGGAGTACGTGGCGAAGCAACTGCCGCTCCTGTGGTTCCCCAACGCCGCCTACCAGATCTCAGCGATCTCCAACAAGCTGAAGGGGATCCCCGCACAGGACTCGACGGCCCACATCTACCCCTCGACATGGACGTTGAAGTCGTAACCAACTGTCGTTGCTTTCCGACTGAACGCCACCGGCGTCCCGCGGAACCGCGGGGCGTCGGTGGCGCTTCTTGGGAGTTGGACATCGCGCGGTGACGGGGTACCTGGTCCGGCGGATCACCCAAGCGATCGTGGTCCTGATCATCGTGACCATGATCGTCTTCGGAATCCTCCACTTCCTGCCCGGAAGCCCTGCTCGGGCCCTGCTCGGCGCGAAGGCGACGCCGGGCGCGATCCGGGCCTTCAACATCGCCAACGGCTACAACCGAGCGCTGCCGATGCAGTATCTCTTGTACCTCGACCGCCTGATCCACGGGAACCTCGGATTCTCATATCACTTCGACCAGTCAGTCGGCTCGCTGCTCGCGCTGGACCTCCCCAAGACCGCCCTGATGGTCGGAGTGGCCTATGCCCTCGCCATCCTGATCGCCATCCCGGTAGGCGTAAGCCAGGCGCTGCGGCGCAACAAGCCGCTGGACCATGCGTTCACGGTGCTCTCGTTCGTCGGCTACTCGATGCCGATCTTCTGGTTGGGAATGCTCCTGATCGTGCTGTTCGCGGTGCAGTACCACCTGTTTCCGGCAGAGGCGCCACAAGGCGCGAGCGTGGGCTCGGTTGTCCATGACCCGAGGGCGCTCGTCCTGCCGGTAGCCACCCTCACGATCGTCACGGTGGCGCAGTTCAGCCGCTTCATGCGCTCCTCGACGATCGACAAGCTGCTGCAGGACTACATCCGAACCGCCAAGGCGAAGGGTGTTTCGCAACGTCAGCTCGTGACTCGTCACCTTTTGCGAAACAGCTTGCTGCCCATCATCACGTTGATTGGGCTCAGCCTTCCCGCAGTCCTGTCTGGGGCTGTCATCATCGAGGCGCTCTTCAACTATCCGGGCATGGGCTGGCTCTTCTGGACGGCGGCAGGATCACATGACTTCCCGGTCCTCATGGGTTTCACGGTGGTCGTGGCAGCAGCCACGGTGGTTGGCAATTTGCTCGCCGACATCGCGTACGCCTTCTTGGACCCGCGCATCAGGTACGCATGGATGGGAGCTCGTTTCCCCTTCTCGACTCCGACTCTGCGATAAGACCCGCGCTTCCCGTGCAGCTGCCCGGCGATCCCGAGGGTTCGGGCACCACACCGGCTCTGAGCGCGCGGCGTCTCGCCGCGCGCGAGCTCTTGCACAACCCGCTCGCGATGGTCGGCGTCGCGATCATCGTCCTGATGGTCTTGTTCAGCTTCTGCGGCCCGCTCGTTTACCACACGAATCAGATCGCCACGAACGTCATGCAGATCAATCTTCCCCCCGGCAAGGGTCACCCCCTCGGGACCGACCAAGTCGGTTACGATGTGCTCGGGCGGCTGATGGTCGCTGGGCAGTCCTCACTCGAAGTCGGCCTTGCAGCCGCTGCCATCGCGGTGATGGTCGGCACGATGTGGGGAGCTGTCTCAGCTTTCGTTGGCGGGTGGGTGGACTCGATCTTGATGCGCATCGTCGACGCGCTCGTTGCTATTCCGACCGTTCTCTTCGTGCTGCTTCTCGCGGCCATCGTCACCCCGAGCGTGCTGACGATCATCTTCGTGCTGGGTTTCGTCTCCTGGCTCATCACGGCCCGGCTGGTGCGAGGCGAGGTGCTGGTGCTGCGGACGCTCGACTACGTCAGTGCATCGAAGATGACCGGAGAGAGCTCCCTGCGCATCGTGTTGCGCCACATCGTCCGCAACGTGGTGGGAATCGTTGCTGTCCAGGCTACCTTCGAGGTCGCGAACGCGATCCTCTTGCTCGCCGCGCTGAGCTTTCTCGGTCTGGGACCGCCACCCCCAGCAGTGAACTGGGGCGGGATGCTCACCACAGGGCTGAACTACATCTTTGACGGCTATTGGTGGCAGATCTACCCGGCGGGAATCTGCATCGTGCTGACTGTCGTTGCCTTCAACCTGCTTGGCGACGCGACGCGCGACGCGCTGGACGTGCGTTTGCGGAACAGGTGACGGCTTGGTCGTCCGAGAAGGTGATCGAGGAAGGTCCGCATCTCGGTCGGCGCTGGTTCTTGGGTGCCGACAGCGCCGACTGGCCCGAGCCCGGGTACCGGGTCCGCTCGTTCGCTCCCGGACTACGTGTCGTCAGTCGGCCTAGCGTTGCCGGTGCCGTAACGACCACAGCTGCACCACAGCGGTCGACCCGGGAGACCCCATGTCCGAAGAAACCATTCCTGTCCCGCTGGAGACGGAGCTCGACGCCTTCTTTGCCCAGTACACCGCCTCGGACCAGGCCCGGGGCCTCGTCTACGGGCTCACCGCGGCCGAAGGGCTCGTCCACTGGCGAGGGTTCGGGGTGGCCAACGACGACGGCCTCGCCCCCGATGCCGACACGCTCTTCCCGATCGCTTCGATGTCCAAGAGCTTCGTCGCCTGCGCCGGCCTGATCGCTCGGGACGCCGGCCATCTCTCGCTCGACGACCCGATCACCGCCTACGTGCCCGAATTCGTGATGGCCGGTGAGAACGTGCAGGCCGAAGACCCTCCGACGGTGGAAATGCTGTTCAGCATGTGCGGCGGGCTGACGGAGGACAACTCGTGGGTCGATCCTTTCATCGACCTCCCGACCGAGACGCTGCTCGATCAGCTCCAGCGGGGCGTCCGGTTCAGTCACTACCCCGGCGCCGAGTACGAGTACTCCAACCTCGGGTTCGCTCTCGCCGGCCTGGCGGTCAGCAGGGCGGTCGGCCGGCCCTTGGCGGCATACGTCCGTCAGGTGCTCTTCGAGCCGCTCGGTCTGACGTCGACCTATTTCGACAACGCCTCGCCGGTTGGGGCTGCGCGGGCCACCGGGTACTCGCTCGACGCGGACGCCAATTGGGTGCCGTTCGCACCGCAAGCTTCGGACGCCTTCGCGGCCGCTGGCGGCATCGTCAGCACCGTGCGGGACCTGGCCCGGTGGATCACCTGGCTCGGCTCGGCCTTCCGGCCCGCTGAGGGCCCGGACGTCAATGCCGTCTTGAGCCGGACCTCCCGCCGGGAGCTTCAGCGGACGCACATCGTCGGTCCACCGGCTCTCGCTGTCGATGCCGCAGGTGCGATCCACGTCGTCAACAGTGGCTATGCCCTGGGGATCAGGGTCGCCAGCGACCTTCACCGAGGGACGCTCCTCTCGCACGCCGGAGGTCTGCCAGGGTTCAAGCTGTTCATGACCTGGCACCCCGTTTCGGGTCGGGGTGCCGTCGTGCTCACCAACAGCCACCGCGGCGACCCCGCCTCCATGTGCAGCGACGCGCTCGGGCGCGTGCTGGCTCGAGACCAAGCGCCCGCGTCCTCAGTGGCGCTGTGGCCCGAGACCGTCGCCCTGCAGGAGCGGGTGGACGGGCTGATCCGGCACTGGGACGACGCCGTGGCTTCGGAGGTGCTGGCACCCAACGTGAACTTCGATCGTCCCTTGATCGAGCGCCGGGCGGAGATCGAGCGACTGTCAGCCGACGTGGGGCCGCTCCTTGCCCCCGGTCCCCGGCCCGAGTTCGTCTCCGCCGTCACCCCGGCCGATGTCACCTGGGCCATTCCAGGCGAGCGGGGCGAGCTCCTGTGCATGATCCACCTGACCCCTGTTCAGCCGATGCAGGTCCAGGAGCTCGTGATCAAAGCGTTCTCGGCTGGCCGACCCCGCGTCGCGATCCCGACGGACATCTCGCCGCGGCGCGCTTCACTGGGGACCGCCTACGTCACCCCGATCACCAACGTGCGCCTCGAGCGGCGAGAGAGCTCGTGAGCTCGCAAGCCGCGGCTGACCGCGAGCGCGAGCGCGTTCAGCCTGATGACAATGACGAGCTCACCGAGCCGGTGAGTCGAGACTGCACTGGCCCGCAGAGCCCGGAACGACCGAAGAGGGGAAGAGAGATGAGCGACAGCTCACTTGGCTACCGCGTCCCTGCCCGGGTCACCGTGATCGGGGCCGGCATCGTGGGCCTGTCGTGCGCGTGGTCGCTGCAGGAGCACGGTATCGAGGTGTGCGTGGTGGACCGGGCGCGTCCGGGAGCAGGCGCCTCGTGGCAGAACGCGGGATACGTCTCCCCTGCCATCTGCGCGCCGCTGCCCGAGCCGAGCATCCTCCGCTACGGGGTGCGCGCCGTCTTGAGCCCGCGATCTCCCGTCAGTCTGGTGCACGCCACCGATCCTCGGCTGGTCCGCTTCCTAGCCGCCATGGTCCACAGCTGCAGGACCAGCACGTGGCGTCGGAGCATGGCCGCATACCGGGCGCTCAACGAGCGCGTCGTCGACTCCTATCGCCACCAGCTCGACGGCGGCGTGTCGATGGAGCTGACCGAGGGGAACGTGATCGCGTGTTTCGCCGACCCGCGGGAGAGCTCGGGCTTCCTCCACGAGATGGAGGAGATCGTGGGTGCCGGCCAAGCGGCCGAGCTGTCGCTGCTGACCGGTGACGAGGCGCGCGAGGCCGAGCCGCACCTGTCCGAGCGCGTCTCCATGGCGGTCGTGGTGCGCGGCCAGCAGTACTTGACCCCTTCCGCCTATGTGGCCGCGCTTGCCAAGAGCGTGCGCGAGCGGGGTGGCAAGATCCTCGAGAACACGCCGGTGACCGCCGTGGAACGGCGCCGCGGAGTCCTCGTCGCACGGGGGCAGGGAGATGGGCTCGAAGCTGAGGCGATGGTGGTCGCCGCCGGCGCGTGGGCGAGCAACCTCCTTGCGGGCCACGGTGTGCAGGTACCCGTCTACGGTGGTCGGGGCTACAGCTTCACGGTCGCGGTGGAGAGTCCCTTCCGCTCGCCCCTCTACCTACCGGTGGCAAGGGTGGCTGTCACGCCGCAGGGTGGCCGCGCCCGTTTCGCCGGGATCATGGAGTTCGGCTCGCCTGACGCTCCTTCGAGGCCGGCGCGCATCGTTCACATGCTCGAGGCGGCCCAGCCGATGCTGCGGGACATCGACTGGTCGACGAAGGCGGACGACTGGATGGGCGCGAGACCGCTCTCCGCCGACGGGCTCCCGCTGGTGGGCACCACGAAGACGCCTGGGCTCTTCGTGGCCGGTGGCCACGGGATGTGGGGGATGACGCTGGGACCGCTCAGCGGAGCGCTGCTCGCGACGCAGATCGCGACGGGTGTCGTCGCGCCGGAGCTCGCGCCGCTCGACCCCTGCCGTTGAGCGCGGTCAGTGATCTGCTACGAGAGATGCCCGCGTGCCGACACCGGCCAGCGCTCGACGATCTCGCCGTTGGAGACGACGTGGTAGAAGTCGAAGAGGTTGACAGTCGGGCAGACGTGGTTGGGCACCACGCGCACGAGGGTTCCGATCGGTGGCGGTCGCCGGTCGCCGAGGGCGACGATGCCGTGGCACTCCGAGAACGAGGTCACGACCGCGTCGTCGAGCTCGGGCACGACGCCGAATCCCTCGAGCCACCCGGGACGGTCGCTCCCGAGAGCCTTGCTGCCGGCGTCCAGCACGACGTGGCCCGCCGCGGCGGTGCTCACCACGGTCGCCGCCACCGCCAACGCGACCTCCGACTCTCGAGCCGTCCCGAGCGCGACCTGCTGGCGATCGTTGAACACGTAGGTGCCCGGTCGTTCTTCGGTGACCGGGCGCATTGCTGAGCGCGCCGCGGTCGGCGTGGACCCGGCACTGACCCGAACCGCCGGGATGCCGCGCGCTGCGAGCGCAGCCACCGCCTCTTGCAGCCCTTCGACCTCATCGCGCGCCGCGCCCTCCGGCGCGTCGAGGGTGCGGTAGCCGTGGCCGCCGTGAGTGAACACCCCCTCCACACGGAGCCCGAGGTCGACGAGCGCAGCCGCGAGCGCACCGGCCTCGCTCGGGACCACCCCGCTACGGTGCTGGCCAGGGTCGATCTCCACCATCGCCCTCAGAGCACCCGAGAGGCCGGCCTTGGCGAGGAGCTCACCCGCCCGGATCGAGTCGACGCCCACGCTGAGCCGCACCGAGCCCGAGAGGCGAGCGAGCCGCTCGGCCTTGTCGCGCTGGGCGACCACTGGATAGGCGATGAAGAGGTCGTCGTGGCCCCCAGCAGCGAACACCTCTGCCTCGCCCACGGTCGCCACCGTCAGGCCGGTGGCGCCGTGCGCGCGCTGGAGTGCGGCGATGTCCAGCGACTTGTGCGTCTTGGCATGGGGTCGAAGATCGACGCCGCGCTCGTTCATCTCGGCCGCCATCCGAGCGATGTTGCCGACGAGGGTGCAGTGGTCGACCAGCAGCGCCGGCGTGCTCAGGTTCTCGGGCATCTGCCAATGCATTGGGACTCTCTTTCTTACGCACGTGCATGCGGCGTCCAAGTCAACCAGCTCACGTCTGGGTCGATGCTGGCGGCGAAGCCAGGTGCCTTGCTCGGGCGGCCGTCAGATCCTGGTCGGCCGAGGGGTCCGCAACTGCTCACTGAATCCTGCGAAGGAATAGGTGCATATGGTATTCCATTTCTCATGAAGCTCAGCGGCTGGGCTCGTCAGCAGGGAGTGAGCGCGCCCGTTCACCAGTATTTCTGGGGGCTCCTGTGAACGAGAAGTCGCAACTTCCGTGAAGATTTTTGGCGCCC
>JAJYGM010000535.1 GCA_021785095.1 Actinomycetes bacterium | reverse complement strand
GATCCCGAGTGCCGCGAGGAAGGCCGCCTGGTTGGCCCCGGAGCCACCATGGGAGAACTCGATCTCAGAGGGGGTGTCCGTGGCATGCTCGATCGCCCTGAGCGGCCGCACGACGACATCGTTCATGACGTCACCGACGACGGCCACGAGAGCCGACCCTCGCGGTGCCGGTGTCATGCTCCTCTTGCCGCAGACACCATCGCCTCCCAGGCCGTGGCGACATCGGCGCCGAGTGCCACGTTGTTGCGGACCGCCCAGACATTGGCCTCGAGGCTCGCGCCCCCTGTCGCCTGGTAGATGTGATCGAGCAGGAACGGCGTCACGTTCTTACCTCTCACCCCCTTGCTCTGGGCCGCGGCGAGTGCCTCCGACAGTGCGCTGGCATGGACAGCGGGGTCGAGCTGGTGCTCGAATGGAACCGGGTTGGCGACGACGATGGCACCGTGCAGGCCCAGCTGGTCGGCGGCCGCCATCGTGGCAGCCACCTCCTGCGGGCTCGAGAGGCTCCATTCGAGCTCGTAGCCCGAGTCGGCCACGTAGAAACCCGGGAAACGCTTGGTACGGTAGCCGGCCACGGTCACGCCGAGCGTTTCGAGTCGTTCCAGCGTGGCAGGAACGTCGAGGATCGATTTCACGCCGGCGCAGACGACGGTTATAGGCGTACGGCTCAGCGTCGTGAGATCAGACGATTCGTCGAAGGGTGCCCCGGCTCCACGGTGGACGCCGCCGAGGCCCCCGGTGGCAAAGACTCGGACTCCGGCGCTCCTGGCCATGGCGGCCGTCGCAGCCACCGTCGTCGCCGCGTGGCGTCCGCTGGCAACAGCCAGGGGCAGCTCCCGGACCCCCACCTTCGCGACGCCATCTGCCAGGGCAAGAAGCTCCAACTGGGCGGAGTCGAGGCCGACGACGATCCTCCCCCCGATGACCCCGACAGTGGCCGGGATTCCACCGGCGTCACGTACGATCGCCTCCAGCTCGTGAGCGACCTCGAGGTTGTAAGGCCGCGGCAGCCCGTGGCTGATTATGGTCGACTCGAGAGCGACGACGGGCCGGCGGGCTGCGAGCGCCTCTGCGACTCGGGGTGCGAGCAGCAGCGGCGGGCGGGCACTCATGGATTGCCGGTGATCGGGATCGATCTGCACGAGGCCATGTGTAGGGGCTCAGACCCCGAGAGCGCCAGTCGCGGCGGACCGCAGGCGTACGAGCCTGTCACCGGCGCGGCGCCGGGAGGCATCCAGATCGCCTGCGGTGACCTCCTCGGTGACTTCGAGGTAGGCCTTCAGCTTCGGCTCAGTGCCGCTCGGGCGCACGACGAGCCGTGCACCGGGCATCTTGTAGACGAGCACGTCGGCAGCTGGGAGTGTGTCAGAGCCACCGGCGAGGTCCAGTGCCTCGGTCACCTCGAGGCCGCCGAGGTGGCGGGGCGGGAAGGCCCGCAGCCGCGCCATCACGGCGGCCGGCGACTCGTGACCAATGGACAGCTGGGCAGTCAGGTGGACGCCGTGGATCTCCTCGAGGGCGTCCCAGGCTTCAATCAGGGAGGATCCGTCCCTCCGGGCCGTCACGGCGAGGCCGAGGAGCGCGAGGGCGGCACCGATGCCGTCTTTGTCCCGCACGACGTCGCCGACGCAGTACCCAAGCGCCTCCTCATAGCCGAGGACGAGACGGCAGCCCGGGAACCGGTCACCGGCGCGTGCAATCCACTTGAAGCCTGTCAGCGTCTCGACGTAGCGCACGCCGTTCGCAGCGGCGATCCCCGAGAGCATCGTCGAAGACACGATCGTCGTCACAAGGAGGCGCTCTTGTGGCTCGGGGTCCGACTTGCTCCGTTCCAGCTCGAAGGTGCCGAGGAGGCAGCCGATCTGGTCACCGGTAAGGATTCGCCAGCCTCCCTGCTGCGACGGGTCGGGGACGGCTACCGCCAAGCGGTCGCCGTCGGGGTCGTTGGCGACGACGATGTCGGCCCCGATGCGCCGCGCTTCGCCAAGGGCTAGATCCAGTGCACCCGGCTCCTCCGGATTCGGAAGAGCCACGGTCGGGAAGAGAGGGTCCGGCTCAGCTTGAGCTGCAACGACATGAGGAGCCGGAAACCCCGCCCGTTCGAGTGCCGCGACAAACAGGCTGCCGGCGACGCCGTGGAGGGGCGTGTAGACGATGCGAAGCCCACCTGCCCCGGGCGGCGCCGGCGACCGGGCAGCGACCGCCTCCAAATAGGCCTCGACCAGCTGTCGGTCATGGTGGATCGCGAGCGGACCGTCTGGGTCCGCGACGGGAATGTCGGAGAGGGGGCCAAGGGTTTCGATCGCGGCTTCGATCTCGGCATCGGCGGGAGGCGCGATCTGAGCGCCGTCGCCAAGGTAGACCTTGTAGCCGTTGTCCCCTGGCGGGTTGTGGCTGGCGGTGATCATGACGCCGGCTGCTGCCCGCAGATGACGGACCGCGAAGGCAAGCAACGGCGTCGGCTGCCGTGGCGGGAGGAGATGAACGCGAAACCCCGCTCCGGTGAGCACACGAGCCGCCTCGGCGGCGAACTCCAGTGAGCCAAAGCGAGCGTCGCATCCTACGGCCACCCCCGCTGCCCTCGATCCCGCCGCGTGGCGGTCGAGCCAGCCGGCAAGGGCCGCAGATGCTGCTCGTACGACAGCGCGGTTCATGCGGTTCGGACCTGCCCCCAAGGCGCCTCTCAGCCCGGCGGTGCCGAAGCACAGCCGGACGGCGAAGCGATCTGCCAACTCGGCCGCGGCCGCGGGGCTCCCATCTTGGAGAAGGCGGGCGAGCTCGGCCCGATCCGTGTCGTCGGGGTCGTCGGCCATCCAGGCTCGCACGCGGGCCTCGAGCGGGCTCATCTCGGACCGCTCCCGGCGGCTCATGATCGGCGGCTCACGACAGGGCTCGCAGGAACCCCGCGAGCAGCGAGCCGACCGAGGGCGCCGCGGCCGCGCCCGCGGCGACGACCTGCGCGTGCTCGACGCCGCCGTGACCGAGGCCCGCCGCGAGGTTGGTCACAAGGGACAAGCCCAGCACCTCGGCGCCGAGATGGCGGGCGGCAATCGCCTCCAGCACAGTCGACATGCCGACGAGGTCAGCACCGAGGCCTTGCAGCATGGCAACCTCCGCGGGAGTCTCGTAGTGCGGGCCGCTCAGCCCGGCATAGACGCCCTGCCCGAGGGAGGGATCGACGCGAAGTGCGATGGAGCGAAGTCGTGCGCTGTACAGGTCGGTCAGATCGACGAAGCGGGGGTTATAACCCTGCGGAGGCGGCGCGCCGTTCAACGGCGACATCGCTGTGAGGTTGAGGTGGTCCGAGATGAGAAGCGGGCGGCCAACAGGGTTCTCGACACGCAGCCCGCCCGCGGCGTTCGTGAGCACTACCGTCGTGCACCCCGCAGCCACTGCCGTTCTGACGCCATGAACCACCGTGGCGGGGGAGTGCCCCTCGTAGAGATGGACGCGCCCGAGAAATACGAGCACACGCAACCCCGCGAGCTCGAGCGAGCGGACTGTGCCTGTGTGACCGGCCACCGTCGGTCTCGGGAACCCGCCGAGAGCCGCGACCGGCAGCTCGAAAGAGGCAGTCCCGAGGCCATCGGCGGCTGGCGCCCACCCTGAACCGAGGACGATGGCGAGATCGTGACGGTCCTGGCCGGATTGCTCGGCGAGCAAGGCGGCGGACCGCCGGGCGGCAGCGAACGGGTCGCCGTTCGGATCGAGGGTCATTCGGGCAGATATGGCTTGCCGTCGGCTGCGGGCGGTCGCACCCGGCCCACGAGCCCCGAGACGACGAAGATCGTGATCACGTAGGGTGCCATCGACAAGAAGGGCGGCGGAATGCCTACGTTCAGCACGGCGAGAAAGCTCTGCAGCGAAACGGCGAAGCCGAACAGGAGAGCCGCGCCGAGAGCCCCGAAAGGCCGCCAGCGCCCGAATATCATTGCCGCGAGGGCGACGTATCCGAGCCCGGCCGTCATATCCGCCGAGAACTCACCCACCGAGCCGATAGTGAACGAGGCCCCACCGATCCCGGCGATCACACCGCCGAGGATGACGTTCCAGTACCGCGTCCGAAGAACGCGTATCCCGACCGTCTCAGCTGCTTGGGGGTGCTCGCCGACAGCTCGCACTCGCAGTCCCCATCGCGTCCGGAAGAGCCCGGCGTTGATCGCCAGGAGGAGAGCGGCCGCGAGGTACACGAAGATGTTCTGGTCGAACAGGACGGGGCCGAGCACCGGGATCTTGGAGAGCAGTGGCACGGCGATGGGCGAGAAGGTCGCTGGGCTGTTGAACGTCGTCTGGTACGGCGTGAGCACCTCCTGGGTGAGGAAGTTGGTGAGCCCGGTGCAGAACGCGACTATGACGACGCCGATGATGATCTGGTCGGCACCGTACCTAAGCGCGAGAAATGCGAGGAGCGCTCCGAAGATCCCGCCTGCCACGGCACCAAATAGCATCCCGAGCCAGAGATCGCCGCTCCAGCTTCCGATCATGGCACCGAGGAACGCGCCGGCGAGGAACTGGCCCTCGATGGCGATGTTGATGACGCCGGATCGTTCGCACATGATCCCCGACAGGGAGCCGAAGACGAGCGGCGTCGTGGAGATGAGCGTGTCTGCCAGCATTGCCTCGAAGTTGAGCGAGTTCCCGCGGGCCGCCCAGGTGAGGAACGACCAGAGGAAGAGCATGATCCCGAAGCTGAAGATCAGGTACGTACCGCGGCTCTTGCGGCGAAGAATGAGGACGAGCCCGACGATCGCGCAGACGAGGGCAAGGACGATCGACACCGGCCGCGCCGCCATGTTGAGCGGGCTGACGGCGATCGCGGGTGGGGCGGTGAAGGTGAAGGTCGTCTCCTCGTGGGCCGGCGTCCCGAAGCCAAAGCCGAAGAGCATCACTACGGCAGCTAGGAGGAGGAAGACTCCCATGCCACGCTGACGAGCGGCGCCGATGAGACGTGCCTCCGGAGCCTCCAGATCCGAGGGAGCAAGCGCGACCGTGCTCACCGGCCCGCCCTCGCGCGGCCCTGCGGCGACCGGCCGCCGGGAGGTGCCGGTGCTCTCAACCGCCCCACCCCTTGGTGAGGATCCGCGTCGGCCCCTCGCCCTGGTCCCGCAGTCGGAAGACCTCGCGTACCAGTGCCGGCGTGGCTACGAAAAAGACGATGATCGCCTGGATGACGGTCGTGAGGTCGAGATCGACACCGGTGTAGGCCTGCATGTAGCGCCCACCGGTTATGAGGGCCGCGAAAAGGAGTGACCCGAGGAGAACGCCGAGTGGACGGTTGCGACCGAGCAGGGCGACGGTGATGGCGTCAAAGCCGATGTTGCCGCCGTAGCCGGTCGAGAGGAAGAAATCGGTTCCTGACAACGTCGCCATGCCGGCAAGGCCCGCGAGCGCGCCCGAGAGCGTGAGCACGAGGATAGTGATCCTGCGCACGTCCATGCCTGCGGTCCTGCCCGCGCTCGGGTTGAGGCCGATGACACGGAAGGAGAAGCCCGCAGTGCTCCTGCGAGTGAACCACGCGGCCCCGAGCGAGACGGCGAGAGCGACGAGCAGCCCGACATTGACCCTGAGGGTGCTGCCGAACAGGTGCGGCAGTATCGCTGTCGAGGGCATCGTCCTCGAGATGGCGTTTGCCTGCCCCGGCTGCTGGAAAGGCGGGGTCGTGAGCAGGTAGGTGAGCAGGTCCAGGAACACGTAGTTGAGCATTATGGTCGTGATGACCTCGTGCGCTCCGGTGCGCGCTTTCAGCACGCCGGGGATGAAGCCGGCTATCGCTCCGCCCGCCGCTCCTCCCAAGATGACGAGGGGCAGGTGTACTCCTATGGGCGCGTGGACCTCGAAACCGACGAACAAAGCACCGAGAGCTCCGGCTATCAGCTGGCCTTGTGCGCCGATGTTGAAGACACCGGTGGAGAACCCGATCGCCACGCCGGTGCCCGCGAGGATGAGCGGGGTTGCCGAGACGAGGGTCTCGGAGATGGGGGTCAGGGCAGTGGTCCAGCCATGGCCGGTCGAGACGGCGTGAGAGATGGCCGAAGGCGCGAAGAGCGAGCCCTCGAACATGGCGGAATAGGCGGCTGCGATCGTCCTCCATGAGGTGCTGAACGCTGCTCCGGGCCGCGAGCCGATCCTGCCCCAGGAGTGCAGCACTGCGGGGGTCGTGACGAGGATGAGGATTGCCCCGAGCACGAGCGCGCTGAAGATGGCGAGGACAGTGACGACGAACACGTTCGCCTCCGACAGCCGGCGCAGCAGCTTTACAAATGCCGCTTTGCCCCTCTGCTGTCCGGGGGCATCACCGCTCGGCGGCTGCTCGCTGCCGATCGAGCTAGCCTGCGGGGCGGCCTCGCCGGTCGGAGCCTCGGTCGTCATGGGTGGACCGATCCGCGGCTGAGTGTCACACTGCTCGCTGGGTCCGCCCCTTCGGCTGCACCCGCCGCAAGGGCCGCCGACTCGTCAAGCACGCCGGCCATCATGAGGCCGATCTGCTCCCGCCCGGTACTTGGGTCGCAGAAGCCGGTGAAGCGGCCCCGGTACATCACGGCGATGCGGTCACCGAGAGCGAGCACCTCGTCGAGCTCGGAGGAGATGATGAGCACCGCGACCCCCTTGTCTCGCTCCGCCACGATGCGCTCGTGCACGTACTCGATCGAACCTACATCCAGGCCCCGGGTCGGCTGCGAGGCCAGCAGCAGCTTGATGGGGCGCGAGAGCTCGCGGGCGAGGATGACTTTTTGCTGGTTGCCTCCCGAGAGGGTTGCCACCGGTACTTCGGCATCGCTCGCGCGGATGTCGAAGTCGGCCAGCTTCTCGCCGGCGTTCGACTTGACCGTGGCGAGATCCCGCGAGCCGTGCCGGGCGAAGGGTGCGAGGTCGTAGATGTCGAGGACGAGGTTGTCGGCGACCGAGAGCGCGAGTACGAGGCCATCAGTCTGGCGGTCCTCGGGCACATGGGCTATGCCGGCGCGGATGGCATCGCGAGGTGACGCGGAACTGAGATCGCGCCCGTCCAAGCGGACCGTCCCAGCAGCGATCGGCCTCAGCCCCGCGATCGCCTCGGCCAGCTCGGTCTGGCCGTTGCCCTGGACGCCGGCGATGGCGACGATCTCGCCGGCATGCACGTCGAGGTCGACGCCGTCGACGACACGAAGGCCGCGATCGTCCTCGACGACCAGGCCGCGCAGCTCGAGCACCGTGGCTCGCGGGCTCGCCGGCGCCTTTTGCACCACGAGCTCGACCGACCGACCCACCATCATGGAGGCGAGCTCCTTTTCGTCCGCCGTCTCCGGCGTCGTCGTCCCGACAACGCGTCCGAGTCGCATCACCGTGATCCTGTCGGCGACCGCCAGCACCTCCTTCAGCTTATGGGTGATGAAAAGGATCGATCGGCCGGAGGTGGCAAGTGAGCGCATCACGGCGAAGAGCGCCAGTGTCTCCTGCGGCGTCAGCACCGAGGTGGGTTCGTCGAGGATCAGCAGCCGGGCGTCGCGATAGAGGGCCTTTAGGATCTCCACCCGTTGCTGCACGCCGACCGGCAGGTCTTCGACTATGGCATCCGGAGAGACGTCGAGCCCGAACTCCTGCGACAATCGGACGATGTCCGCGTTGGCCTTCTTCCGGTTGAACCATCCAAGAGCTCGCGTCGGCTCGAAACCCAGCACTATGTTCTCGGCGACCGTGAAGACGGGCACGAGCATGAAGTGCTGGTGGACCATGCCGATGCCGCGTCCCACGGGCTCGCCTGGGTTGGCGAACCGCACGGGCTCGCCGTCGAGGCGGATCTCCCCGCTGTCGGGCCTGAGCAGGCCGAAGAGGACGTTCATGAGCGTGCTCTTGCCGGCGCCGTTCTCACCGAGAAGGCAGTGGATCTCCCCCTTCTCGACCGTCAAGTCGACGTCGTCGTTCGCGACGAGCCGACCGAAAGTCTTGCGGATCCCGCAGAGCTCGAGCTTCACGGCGCCGTCATCTTCTGGCTGCCAGCACAGCCAGGTCTGGTCGCAACCTGGCTGTGCTGGCGCTACGAGTCACGCCGCTTCCGTGCAGCTCGATCCGCTGCGAGTCCGCGCCCGGCTCTGGCTCAGCTCGCGGGGTAGGAGTTCGGGTCGATCGATATCTTCCCGGCGATGATCTCTGTCCGCAGCTTCTTGATCTCGTTCTGTACCGAGGCGGGGATTTTCTTCTGGAAGTCATGGTAGGGCGAGAGGCCGACGCCGTTGTTGGCAAGCGTCCCGAAGTAATTGCCGCCCTTGAAGGTGCCGTGGACGGCGCTCAGCACCGCTGCCTTCACCGAGGGGACGATGCCCTTCGTCACGCTCGTGATGAAGAGCGAGCAGTACTGCGGGGCCGAGATGCAGCCATCGGTGTCGACCCACTCCATGTAGTTCGTTCCACCTGCCTGCTTCACGGCCGCCGCCGCACCAAGGCCGACAGAGCCCGCGACCGGGAAGATGACGTCCGCACCCTCGGCCATGAGGGTCGCGGCGTCGGTCTTGCCGAGCCCCTGGTTGGTGAAGTCGTTCGTGAACAGCCCTGTGCCGGCGAAGCTGCCCGGAGCCCGCTTCTTGGCCGGGGTCCAACCGAGCGCTACGACGTGGGCATGGTTGACCTTGTCGTAGTAGCGCACTCCGGCGACCCAGCCGTCCATGTAGATCGTCACCGTAGGTATGTCCTGCCCGCCGAAGGTCCCTACCTTGCCGGTCTTGC
>JAJYGM010000662.1 GCA_021785095.1 Actinomycetes bacterium | reverse complement strand
CGTGGGGGCGCTGCGTGACCGGCTCGCCGACGGGCTGCTCGACTCCGTGCCGTCGGTCACCGAGGCCGCCGATCGGAAGTCGGTCGTCCCCGGCACGTGCCACCTGTGCTTCGAGGGCGTCGACCGGGAGGAGCTGGTGGTGCTCCTCGACGAGGCCGGCGTCTGCGTCTCGGCCGGGGCGGCGTGCGCGAGCGGGGCCCTCGAGCCGAGCCACGTGCTGGCGGCGATGGGGGTGCCCGCGAGGATCGGCCGCGGGTCGATCCGCTTCAGCCTCGGCCACACGACGTCGCCCGCGGACGTCGAGCGTGCGCTCGCGGTGGTGCCCGAGGCCGTCGATCGCCTGCGCGGCTGAGCGGCGGGGGCCGGGGCGGCAGGATCGAAGGCGGCGGCTGCAGTGCGTGTGCTCGTTGCGATGTCGGGAGGAGTGGACTCCTCGGTCGCGGCCGCGCGCCTCGTCGCGGAGGGCCACGACGTCGCCGGCGCGACGCTGAAGCTCTGGGGCGGCCCGCAGAGCTCGGGCTGCTGCTCGGTCGCCGACGTCGACGACGCCCGCCGGGTCGCGCAGCAGCTCGGCGTCCCGCACCACGTCTTCAATTACGCCTCCGACTTCGAGCGCGACGTCGTCGAGCCGTACGTGGTCGCCCACGCCGAGGGCCGGACGCCCAACCCGTGCATCGAGTGCAACCGCCGCATCAAGTTCGACCGTTTGCTCGAGCGCGCGCGACGGCTCGGCTTCGACCGTCTCGCGACCGGTCACCACGCGCGGGTCGTGGAGCTGAGCGGCGCGTTCTCGCTCCGCCGCGGCGCCGACCCGCTGAAGGACCAGTCGTACGTCCTCTCCATGCTCGGGCAGTCACAGCTCGGCGCGATCGTGCTGCCTGTGGGCGACATGACCAAGCCGGAGGTGCGCGCCGAAGCCGCGAGGCTGGGGCTGCGCACCGCCGCCAAGCCCGACAGCCAAGACGTCTGCTTCATCCACGACCGGGAGGGGCGCGAAGGGTTCCTCGAGTCCCGGATCGAGCTCCACGCCGGCGAGGTCGTCGACGCGGAGTCCGGACTCGCACTCGGCGCGGTCGACGCGGTCGAGCTCGTGACCGTGGGGCAGCGCCGGGGCATGCCGGCAGCGGGGTCGCGGCGCTACGCCGTCGCCGTCGACGTCGCGGCGCGCCGGGTCACGGTCGCCGGCGCGGTCCGCGCCGCGGTCCACGAGGTGACGCTCGAACCGGAATCCGTCACCTGGGTGGACCGTCCCCTCGCCGACGGCGAGGAAGCGGTCGCGCAGATGAGCGCGCACGGCCGGCCGGCTCGTTGCACGGTGCACGCGGGCGCACGGGGGGAGAGCCTCGTGTGCCGGTTCCCGGTCGCGCAGCGTCCCGTCGCGCCGGGACAGACCCTCGCGCTCTACGACGTCTCGGATCCCGATGCGGTGCTGGGCGCGGGGATCGTCGCCGGATCCGGGGCGCGGACGTGACGGGCGCGGGCGTGACGGGCGCGGACGTGACGGACGCGGACGTGACGGACGCGGGCGTGACGGGCGCGGACGTGACGGACGGCCGCACACCGGCCGAGCGCGCCGCCGGGCTCCGGAAGCTGATCGAGCACCACAACGAGCGCTACTTCGTCCTCGACGCTCCGGAGATCCCCGACGCCGAGTTCGACGCGCTGGTCCGGGAGCTCCGGCAGATCGAGTCCGACCACCCCGAGGTCGTCACCCCAGACTCTCCGACCCAGCGCGTGGGCGGCGCAGCAGAGACCCAGCTGTTCCGTCCCGTCCGCCACCGCATCCCGATGATGAGCCTCGACAACGCGTTCGACCGGACCGAGCTCGACGCCTGGGCCGACCGGTTGCGCCGCCAGCTCCCCGACGTCGACGTGGAGGGGCTCGACTTCTGCTGCGAGCCGAAGGTGGACGGCGTCGCGATGTCGCTCACCTACCTCGACGGCCGCTTCGTCCGTGCAGCGACGCGCGGGGACGGCGTCACCGGGGAGGACGTGACGGCCAACGTCGCCACCATCCGCGACGTGCCGCACGTGCTGAAGACGCCGGCGCCACGCCGCCTCGAGGTGCGCGGAGAGGTCTACCTGGCGACGGCGGAGTTCGCGCAGCTGAACAAGCGTGCGGAGAAGCAGGGATCGAAGACGTTTGCCAACCCCCGCAACGCGGCCGCTGGGTCGCTGCGGCAGAAGGACCCCTCCGTCACGGCGTCACGGCCGCTGTCGTTCTGGGCGTACCAGATCGGCGAGATCGACGGCGCGGTGCCCGAGGGGGGGACCGCTGGTGGGCCGGCGACGTGGGGAGAGGCTCCCCGGGCGTGGCCGCCGGCCACGCAGAGCGGAGCGCTCGCGGTGCTGGCGGCCGCCGGGTTCCCGGTGAGCCCCGACGCTCGGCAGGTGCGGGGCGTGACGGCGGCGATCGCACGTTGCGAGGAGCTGGAGGCGCACCGCCACGACATGCCCTACGAGATCGACGGGGCGGTGGTGAAGGTCGACGACCTCTCGTTGCACGAGCGCCTCGGTGCGACCTCGCGGGCTCCGCGTTGGGCGATCGCGTTCAAGTTCCCGCCCGAGGACCGCACCACGCGCCTCGTCGACATCATGGTCTCCATCGGGAGGACTGGTAGAGCGACGCCGTTCGCCGTGCTCGAGCCCGTCGTCGTCGGGGGCTCGACGGTCCGCCTCGCCACCTTGCACAACGAGGACCAGGTCCGTCTGAAAGACGTGCGCCCGGGCGACCTCGTCGTCGTCCACAAGGCGGGCGACGTCATCCCCGAGGTCGTGGGGCCCGTGCTCGGCCCCGACACGCGTACCGGCGGCCAGAGTCCGGCGGCGCAGCGCCGGCCCCCGTGGACGTTCCCGACGACGTGCCCATCGTGCGGCGGCCCGCTCACGAGGCTGCCGGGGGAGAGCGACACGTACTGCACCAACATCGACTGCCCAGCGCAGCGCGTCCAGCGGATCGTCCATTTCGCGTCGCGTTCGGGCATGGACATCGAGGGTCTGGGGGAGGAGCGTGTCGTCCAGCTCGTGCGGGCCGGGATGATCGCCGACCCTGCCGACCTGTACCTCCTCGAGGCGGAGCGGCTCGCGACGCTCGAGCGCATGGGCGAGATCTCCTCGCGGCACCTCGTGGACGCGATCGAGGGCTCGAAGTCGCGGGCGCTTCCGAACCTGCTCGTCGCACTGGGGATCCGGCACGTCGGGCCGACCGGGGCCCGGGCGCTCGCCCGCGCGTTCGGCACCCTCGACGCGCTGCGGCACGCGAGTGCCGAAGAGCTCGTCGAGGTGGAGGGAGTCGGCCCTGCGATCGCCGACAGCGTGGCCGATTTCTTCTCCAACCAGAAGAACGTGACCGTGCTCGACCGGCTGGTCTCCCTCGGTCTCAGGACCGATGAGCCGGGTGCGGCCGGCGCTGCGGGCGCCGCGTCGGCGGGTGCCGCGTCGGCGGGCACTTCGGCCCCGGCGGGCGCCGCGTCTGCGGGCACCACCCCGGCTGGCGCCGCGCCTGTGGGCACCGCCCTGCCGGGCACCGCACCTTCGGCGTCGCAGACCCTCGCCGGCAAGTCGGTGGTGGTGACGGGAACCCTCGAGGGCTTCAGCCGCGAGGAGGCAGAAGCGGCGATCCTCTCGCGGGGCGGGAAGTCGCCCGGGACGGTCTCGAAGAAGACGTTCGCGGTCGTGGTGGGGGCATCGCCCGGGGCGGCGAAGACGCGGAAGGCGGAAGAGCTGGGAGTCCCGATCGTGGACGGCGCCCGGTTCGGCGAGCTCTTGGAGACCGGCGAGCTCCCAGGCTGATAGGCCGCCGCGCCACCGCGCCACCGCGCCACCGCGCCACCGCGCCACCGCGCCACCGCGCCACCGGGACTACGGCGCTCGGCGCCGGCGGCCGCGGAGCATGTCCGACGACCGCTCCGGCCCGGCTCCGGCCTGGGATGCGAGGAGGGCCACGTGCAGCGCCACGCGTACCTCTGGCACCTCGAGGTCGCGTCTGAGGACGTCGGCGAGGCGCTCGAGGGAGTGGTAGAAGGAGGCGCGGCTCATGTGGCTTCGCGTCGCCGCTGCGGACTTGTTCCCAGCCGAGCTCAAGAAGGCGGTGAGCACGTCGACGAGGCGGGTCCCGTGCTGCTCGTCGTGCTCCCACAGCGGGCGGAGCTGGCTGGCGACGAAGCGTTGCAACCGAGGGTCGTCGGAGAGGAGCCGGAGCAGGCCTCGCAGCTCGATGTCCTGGATCGTCGAGACGCGCTCGTCGCCCGAGCCGAGCGTTGCACGCGCGGCTTCGTCGGCGTCCGCGAAGCTTCGCCTCAGGTCTTCGAGGTCCGCGTCTTCCCCGAGGAATGCCGCGCCCACCGCCAGGCACTCTGGACGCCCCGCGTAGCCTTGTCGCAGCTCGGCCGCGACGGCACCCGCCCGCGCCGCGTGCGTCTCTTGGGACGGCACGGCGACGAGCGCGCAGACGAGGTCGTCGCGCAGCTGGCCCACGACACCGACCGTGCGGGTGCGCTCCAGCGCTTGGACGACGGCCTGCTCATGGCAGAAAGGCGGATCGGAGCGCACCGCGAGGGTCGCCAGTCGGTGCGGCCGCAGCGTCACGCCGAGCGAGCGTGCCCGCACGTGCAGCTCGTTCACCGAGCTGCATCGGCCGTTGACGATGTCGTCGACCAGGGTCCGCTGCGCAGCGTGCTCGAGCGCCGCCGGCGTTCCTGCGAGGAGCCATCCGACGGCGAGCATCGACGCGCCCGTCTCGAGCACTGCGTGGTGGAGCACCTGAGGCTCGCCCTCGACGAGGAGCACCACCCGTCCGCGAGGCTGGCCGGACGGCTGCACCGGGGCCGCCAGCCATCCAGGGCCGTGCTCGCCGAGCCGCCGGCACCGGGCCTCCCACCCTGCGAGCAGCGCCTCGAGCGGGACCGTGCCGGCTGCCACGGCCAGAGGCCGGTGCGCGGGTCCTTCGAAGACCACAGGACAGTGCGCGAGCTCGCTCATCAGCGACACCACGTCGCTCGGGGAGGCCGCCGGGCCGAGGGCATGGAATGCTCGGTGCACGTGCTCTTGGATCCGGAGCTGGGCGAGCTGGCCGTGGAGGATCCGCGCGTGCACAGCCTCGGTGATCGCGACGAACGGGACCTCCCGCTCGAGCGCGATGAGCGGCAGCTCCCACTTCTCCGCCGCCGCGACCAGCTCGCGCGGCATCTGGGTGTAGCGCCGGACGAGCTCGATGCCGAGACCGCTGACGCCTGCCTCTGCCAGCTCCCGGATGTACTCGGCGAGCGCGTCGTGGTCCTCTGGGAGCGCGATGCCGGTCGTGAGGATCAGCTCTCCGCCTCGCAGCAACTGGGCGATGTCGGGGACCTCGGCGACGTGGACCCAGCGAACGGGCCGGTGGAGGCGGCTCCAGCCTGCCACCACACGGGGGTGCGCCGCCTGCACCTCTTCCATGCCCAGCACGTCCGCGACGGTGACGACGCTGGCCTTCGCCGGAAGTGTGACCTCGGTGTCGGCCACCGCTCGAGATGATATCGACTTGGTGACGTGGCCGCCGCCCCGTGACGGACAACGTGTCTTCGCCGGACCGCAATGTGCTGACAAGTTGTCAGTTGCCGCCAGGTCGTCCCGGCTTCACACTGTCCGAGAGGCTGCCGTCGAGGGCGGCTTCCGCGACGACAGAGCCAACACAGAGCGAAGACAGAGCCAACACAGGCAGTCACGAAGACGAGACGACAGACGTTGGAGGGGGTAGCCATGCCAGCAGGAGGAACGCAGCCCTTGGTCGCCGGCCGCAGGTATCGCGGCGCTGAGCGCAGGCGGAGGCCGATAGCGCTGGCGGCACTCCCGCTCGCAGCCCCGCTCGCGGCCGTCCTGCTCCTCGCGGGGACGACGACGACGGGCGCGGCGAGCCCGAAGGGACTGGCCGCCGCCAGAGCGGTCGTGAAGGAGTACAGCAAGGTCCCGAGCTTCAAGGCGCCGGGGCCCGCGTTCAACGCGAAGAAGCTCGACGCTGGCAAGACGCTGTTCAGCATCCCCGTCGACAGCCAGGACCAGTTCGTGCAGATCCTGGAGAACGACATGGCGGCCGTCGCGAAGAAGGTGGGGATCCACTTCGTCGACTACACGAACGACGGGAACCCCACGACATGGGTGAAAGGCATGCAGCAGGCGACGGCGGAGAAGGCCAACCTCATCGACCTGCTCGCCGGGATCAACCCCGAGCAGCTGACGCCCGAGATGAAGGCCGCCAGAGCCGCACACATTCCCGTCGTCGCTTCGGATGCGTACAGCATCGGGCAGAAGTCCGACCCGTTGCTCTCCGGGGTCGTGGACGTGCCCTACGACGGAGCCGGCACGATCATGGCCGACTGGGCGATCGCGAACAGCAACGGCCACGCGAACGCGCTCGTCATCGAGTCGAACGACGTCGTCTCGAGTCCGACAGAGGCCAAGGCGGCAGTGACGGCATTCCACGACAACTGCCCCGCCTGCAAGGTGAAGAGGCTCAACATCCCCGTGGCTGACTGGGCGTCGGACACCCAGACCGAGGTCGAGTCGGCCCTGCGTGCCACACCCGGCATCAACTACGTGATCCCTGTGTACGACAGCCAGTCCCAGTACATCATCCCGGCGATCAGCCTCGCGGGAGACGCCGGCAAGGTGCACATCGTCAGCTACGACGGCACCGCGTTCGTCCTGAAGTACCTCCAGCAGCACAATTCCGTCATCATGGACGTCGGTGAAGACCTGAAATGGATCGCCTGGGCGATCATGGACCAGGAGATGCGGATCATGGCCGGCCTGAAGCCGGTGGCCAACGAGAACGCGCCGATGATGATCTGGACGTCGAAGAACATCTCCAAGGCCGGGAACCCGCCACAGCAGTCCAAGGGGTACGGCACAGGGTTCCAGACCGGTTACGAGAAGCTCTGGGGCCTCACCCGCTGACGATGATGGATGGGACGGCACGAGGGAAAGCAGGCTGACGTGTCGGCTGGGGTGCCGGATCCCACGGGTGGCGCTGCGGGACCGTTGCTCGAGATCGAGGACCTCTCGAAGTCCTTCGGCTCGACGCGAGCGCTCGACCGGGCATGGCTGAATGTCATGCCCGGCCGGGTGCACGGGCTCGTCGGCCAGAACGGCTCGGGCAAGTCGACCCTCGTGAAGGTGCTCGCGGGCTATCACGATCCCGACCCCGGTGCGCGCATCGTGATCGACGGCAAGGAGGTGACCCACGCGCTCGGCGGCGGCGGGAGCCGGGCGTACGGACTGCACTTCGTGCACCAGGACCTGGGGATCGTGGACGCGCTGTCGGTCTCGGAGAACCTCTTCATCGACCGGTTCGTCGGAGAGCCGAGAGCCTGGCTCCGGTGGCGGGCCGAGCACGCCAAGGCGTCAGAGCTCCTCGCGTCGTTCGGCGTGCGGATCGACCCGCGTCGCAAGATGGCCGAGCTGCCGGTTGCCGTCCAGGCGATGGTGGTGATCGTCCGAGCAGCCGAGAGGCTGCGCGTCGGCACGCCGGAGGCGGGGCATCGGGGTGTGCTGGTGCTCGACGAGGCGACCGCGTCGCTGCCCCTCGCCGCGCGGGACCAGCTGCAGTCGGTCGTGCGCGCGGTCGTGGCCCTCGGGCATGCCGTGCTGTTCGTGTCGCACTTTCCCGACGAGGTGCTCGAATGGGCGGACCAGGTGACCGTCCTTCGTGACGGTCGGGTGGTCGCTGATCGCGCGACCGAAGGGATGGCCGAAGGGGAGCTCGTCGAGCTGATCATCGGTCGGCAGATGGAGCCGCACCAGCCCAGCTCCTCGTCGGCTCCGGGCGAGGGGTCGCCGTCGTCGATGGTCGTGACCGGGCTGCAGGGCGACGAAGTCGAGGATCTGAGCTTCGCTGTCCGGCCCGGAGAGGTGCTCGGCCTGACGGGCCTGGTGGGATCCGGCTTCGACGAAGTGACTCGCATCCTGGGTGGTGCGGGCGCGGCGCGCGCCGGTGAGATGGTGCTCGACGGCCGGCGGTGGAACCTGACCGCGTACTCACCGGCGACGGCGCGCCGAGCCGGTGTCTCGCTGGTTCCCCATGACCGCCACCGCCTGGGCGTGGCACCGGCGCTCAGCGTCTCGGAGAACATCTCGCTCGCCATCCTCGACCGCTACCGGGGTGTCGCCGGTCGTATCAAGCATCGCCGGCTGCGCCACGAGGTGCGCCGCCTCCTCGAGGACTACGACATCCGCCCCCCTGATCCGGACCTGCCGCTCAAGAGCCTCAGCGGCGGCAACCAGCAGAAGGTGGTGATCGCGAAGGCGATGGCCGCCAGGCCGAGAGTCCTGCTCCTCGACGAGCCCACCAACGGCGTCGACGTGGGGGCGCGCTCGGAGATCCTGGAGAAGCTCCGAGACGTGGCGCGCGCGGGCACGGCGGTGGTGTGCGCGACGACGGACGCCTCCCAGCTCGAAGATCTCTGCGACCGGGTCTTCGTCCTGCGACGAGGACGGCTGTGCGCCGAGCTGACCGGGGAGGCGATCAACGAGGACCGTATCGTCCAGGAGACGTACACCTCGGTTGCCTGAGCGAGGACGCGACCGGCACGGAGCCGGGTGCTGGAGAAAGCCGGGTGCGAGTGAAAGCGGAGGGGTTGGACGAGCAGGGGTTGGACGAGCAGGGGTTGGACGAGCAGGGGTTGGACGAGCAGGGGTTGGACGAGCAGGGGGTGAGCATGGCAGTCGATGTCGAGCCCCCGGAGGTCGGGCTGCTCG
>JAJYGM010000052.1 GCA_021785095.1 Actinomycetes bacterium | reverse complement strand
GCGCGCATGACCGGGTCGTTGTCCACGACGACCACTCGTCGCCGCTCTTCGGGCAGACCCATCTGCACAGGACTGGTCATGAGCGACGCCGCCCCCTTGCCGAGGCTCAGGATAGCGCCGGATCCGACCCAGATGCTGGCGCCACGGATCACTCCACCGAGAAGAAAACCGATGCCCACCACCGTCCAACGGCAGCTCGGCCGACTCTGCTCCAAAGCCACGCTACCGACGCGGGCTCGCCGTCTTCGACGCCGATGCCTTCGACGCGCTGCGGGTCTTCGGAGCAGGACGCGTCGAGGTTCGGCGAGACGTCCGTCGCGCCGCGCGTCCGGCAAACAGGTAGCCCGGGACGCCCCGGTCGAACTCGAGGAATGCGACGACGGTGTCCATTCTCTCGATCCTGGCGGCGAAACGCTCGCGATCGATAAGGCGCAGCCGAGTCGGAGGTGGCTGAGAAGCCGGGCGCAGCTCTGGTGGCAGCTTGTCGGTGATCTCCGAGCTCAGCATCAAGTTGCCGTCCTCGACCGTCACGACGTGGCGGACCCCGAACCTCTCGTAGGTACCGGCACAGCGGGACAGATCGAGGTCGGGAGGGCTGTCGGGTGGCTTCAGCGGCTCGGCCATGTGCACGCCGGCCAGCTCTTCGAACAACCAGCGGGCGAGGTCGCGCCACAACGATCCTCCGCCCGTCGAGTTGGTCAGGAGGGCGATCACCAGTCCCTCGTCGGGGAGGCACTGCAGAAACGACAGCTGCCCGATCGTCCCGCCGCCGTGACCGATCACGCGCTTGCCGTCCCACTCCTCCATCAGCCAACCGAGACCCATGCTCGCCGGGGGCGCTGTAAAGGTTGTGGCTGTCGACCTGCGTCTCTTGCATGGCCCGGGCCGCCCCGGCCGACAGGACCGAGGTCTCGTCCGGTGCCACCCCCTCATCCAGGTGCATCGGACGTACCTCGCGAGTCCGTCGTCGTCTCCACTCCCGTGTCGACGCTGAGGACCCCGGTCGCGAAGTTGAGGACCCCGGTCGCGAAGTCGAGGAGCTCCTCCCCCCGTTTGCCCTGTTCGGAAGGCGCGCACCCAATGAGTACCGTTCACATGTGAGCAAACCCGGCGGACGATCCTTCGCGTCCGCGTACCGATCGCTCTGGCGTTTGCGCTCCTTCGTCCGTCCCTACAACCGCCAGATGCTGGTGATGCTGGCCTGTGCCGTCATCGCCGTGGCTGCCAGCACGCTGATCCCGCTCGTCCTCGAAGCGGTCGTGAACGGCCCCATCCACCACCACAACCGCGGCGCGCTCGTCCCGATGTTTCTCCTCGCCCTTGCTCTCGGCATGGTCGAGGCCGGGCTCATCGCCGCCCGCCGGCGGGTGCAGTCGGTTGCCATCCAGATGGTCGAGCGCGAGATCCGCAACGACCTGTACGCCCGCCTCCAGCGGTTGCCCGTCGCCTTCCACGACGAATGGCAGACCGGCCAGCTGCTCTCGCGGGCCACGACCGACCTCGGGACGATCCGGCGCTTCCTCGGCTTCGGCGCCATCTACTTCGTCGTCGACGGCATGCAGTACGCCGTCGTGATGGCCCTTTTGTTCGCGACCTACGTGCCGCTCGGCGCCGTGGCGCTCGTGACGACACTGCCCGTGATCTGGATGGCGAAGCGCTTCGGTGCCGGTTACTCCCACATCTCGCGGCGCGTCCAGGACCAGCAGGGCGACCTCGCCACGATCACGGAAGAAGCGGCGACCGGCATGCGTGTCGTGAAGGCCTTCGGGCGAGGGCCGCTCATGCAGGACCGCTTCGGAGTCTCGGCGCGAACCCTGCGGTCTTCGTCTCTCGAGCTCGTGAGGCTGCGCGCTCGTTTCTGGGGGTGGCTCACGCTCGTCCCGAACATCACCATGGCGGCGGCCGTCCTCGTCGGCGGGATCGCAGTGGCACAGGGCTCGCTCAGCGTCGGAGCGCTCGTCGCCTTCACGACGCTTCTCGTGCTCCTGCAATTCCCGATCATCGACCTCGGTTGGATCCTGTCGATGGCGCAGCAGGCCGCCACGGCCGCGGACCGCGTCTGCGAGATCTTCGACGCCACCATGTCCATCGACGACCGTCCGGGCGCTCTGACGCTCGGCCAGTCGACCGGCCGCCTCGCCTTCGAGCACGTGGGCTTCACCTTCCCTGGGAGTGGCCGCGCCGTGTTGCGCGACGTCAACCTGACGATCGAACCCGGTGAGACGGTGGCGATCGTCGGCCCGACCGGCTCGGGCAAGAGCTCGCTCGCCGCCCTGCCGGCCCGCCTCTACGACGTCACCTCCGGCCGGATCACGCTCGACGACATCGACATCCGCGACCTCACTATCGAGTCGCTCCGCCGGCACGTCGCAGTCGTCTTCGAGGATCCGACCCTCTTCTCGATGAGCGTGCGGGAGAACATCGTCCTCGGGCGCCCGGACGCGACGGGCGACGAGATCGCAGAGGCGCTCGACATCGCGCAGGCGGGGTTCGCCTACGACCTGCCGTGGGGCCTCGACACGCGCGTGGGCGAGCAGGGCCTCGCCCTCTCGGGCGGCCAGCGCCAGCGCCTTGCACTCGCCCGGGCTGTGATCTCCCGACCCTCCGTGCTCGTCCTCGACGACCCGCTCTCCGCCCTCGACGTCAACACCGAGGCGCTCATCGAGGAAGCGCTCGGGCGCGTCCTTCAGAAGACGACCGGTCTCATCGTCGTCCACCGTCCCTCAACGGTCGCCCTCGCCGACCGTGTCGCGCTCCTCCAGGACGGCGTCCTCGTCGCCGTCGGCACCCATCACGAGCTGATGGAGCTGCCGGCGTACGCGTCAGTGCTGTCGGTCGACTTCACCTCGCCGCCCGAGCCGTCGAGGACACCATGAGCTCGACCTCGACGCAAGCGTGGCGCGGGATCGCGGCCGAGGAGGTCGAGGAGGTCCCCTCCGACTGGACCGGCCTGCTCCGGAGGCGCACCCGACGGCTCATCGGCTCCGTCGCCCGGCCTCACAAGCGCGCCATCGTCCTCATCACGATCGCCATCGTCGTCTCCAACCTGGCGGCAACCGCCATCCCCTACCTCGTCGGGCTCGGCATCGACCGTGGCATCGCCGGAGCCCGCCATCACGACTACGTGCCGATCGCCGTCATCACGGGTCTCATCGCGATCTGCGCCCTCTTGCAGGCACTGCTCTACCGCGTGTTCGTCTCGGGCTCGGGTCGGGTCGGACAGGAGATCATCCTCCAGCTGCGCGAGCGGGTCTTCGCCCACTTCCAGCGCCTCAGCCTCGCGTTCCACGAGCACTACACGACCGGCCGCATGATCGCGAGGCTCACCTCGGACTTCGAGTCGATCAACGACATGTTCAACCTCGGCCTCGACACGCTCGTGAACAGCGTGCTCTCGGTCGTCGGGGTCGGGACCATCCTGCTCGTGCTCGACCTGCCCCTCGGCCTGGTCTGCCTCTCGGGCTTCGTCCCCCTCTACTTCCTCTCTCGCTGGTACCAGCGCGAGTCGACGAAGGCGTACCGCGTGACGCGCAACGCCATGGCGCAGGTCATCGTGCAGTTCACCGAGTCGCTCCGCGGGATCCGGGCCGTGCACGCCTTCAGGCGCGCGCCACGCAACGACGAGATCTTCGGTGAGCTCTCCGAGGGCTACCGGGCGGCGATGAGCCGGTCGTTCCAGCTGCTCGGCATCTACTGGCCGGGGATCGTGCTCGTCGGGAACATCACGACGGCAGCCGTGCTGCTGTACGGAGGCTGGCGGGTGATCGGCGGCGAGATGGAAGTGGGTGTGCTGACGTCGTTCGTGTTGTATCTGCGGCGTTTCTTCGAGCCCTTGGCCGAGGTGAGCCAGTTCTACGACTCGTTTCAGGCAGCCGCCGCCGGGTTCGAGAAGCTGGCCGGAGTCCTCGACGAAGATCCCGGGGTCCCCATGCCCGCCCACGGTGCCCCGCTGCCTGCGGGCGGCCTGAAGGGCGCCGTCACCTTCTCGAACGTTCGCTTCGCATACCGCGAAGGCGCCAACGTGCTCGCGGGCTTCGACCTCGACATCCCGGCGGGCCAGACCGTCGCGCTCGTCGGGGAGACGGGAGCGGGCAAGAGCACCGTGGCGCGGCTGCTCGCCCGTTTCTACGATCCGACCGAGGGCAAGGTGACGATAGACGGCATCCCGCTCGAGGCCCTCGACCAGCACAGCCTCCGGCGTGCCGTCGCAATGGTCACCCAGGAGAGCTTCATCTTCTCCGGCACGATCGCCGACAACATCGCCTTCGGATCGCCTGACGCGAGCGAGGAGCAGATCATCTCGGCTGCGCGAGCTGTCGGCGTCGACTCGTTCGTGCACACCCTCGGCGACGGCTACGAGAGCGACGTGGGCAAGTCCGGGTCACGGCTCTCGGCGGGCCAGCGCCAGCTCGTCGCGCTGGCTCGGGCGTTCCTCGCGGACCCGGCCGTGCTCATCCTCGACGAGGCGAGCTCGTCGCTCGACGCGCCGATGGAGCGCCTCGTGCAGTCGGCCCTCCGAACCGTGCTCGCCGACCGGACGGCCGTCATCATCGCCCACCGGCTCTCGACGGTCGAGATCGCCGACCGCGTCCTCGTCCTCGATTCCGGCCACATCGTGGAGGACGGGCCGCCCGGGCGCCTGCTCGCCGAGGGGCGTGGCCACTACGCCTCGCTCCATGCCGCCTGGCGCGACAGCCTCGTGTGAGTTACGCGGGCGTCACGCTCGCGGGCACGGATTCGGCACCGAGCCGCCCCAAGCGCTCGAGCCAGGGCGCTGCGCGGAGCCCGGCGAACGTCTCGGACGCGGCGGCGCGCAGTGGTTCCGCGTCATCGGAACGGCCGGAGACAAATAGCCACTCGGCGTGCTCCAACTGGACGACGGCGAGGTCGAAGGCGAAGCCGAGACGCCGGAGGATCTCCTCTGCTGCCTCGAAGCCGGGCTCGACGGCGTCGTTCTCATCCCTCGCGGCCGCGAGACGGGCGGACAGACGAGCAGTCTGGGCTCGGAGCCAGGGTGTGACCTCGCCAGGCCGGGCGGCCTGCACGACGGCGAGGAGCTCGTCAACTCGTTCGGCGTCTCCGAGCTCGAGAGCGATGTCCGCGGCCAGGACGAGTCCACCCTTCACTCTCGTGTTCGTCAATCCGAGCACCTGCAAGGCCCCGAAGGCCTCCATGGCAGAGGCAAGCGCGGTCTCGAGCTCGCCTCGTGCTCGCCAGAGGACGGCAAGGATGCCCGCACGTGCAGTCCGGTACTCGGCCGCCTCAGCCACGTTCACTCCACCGGCCGCCTCGACGAGCTCGCCGGCCGCGTCGAGATGGCCCCGGTGGACGTGCACGATGACGCCGTCGAGAACGCTGTTCGCGATGCTGCGGAGGGTGGTGAACTCGTCGGCAGACATCGCCTCGTCGGCCCAGGCGAGCGCCTGATCCCAGCGGCCGAGGCAGACGAGGTTGCCGACCGCGCCCGCGAGGCAGTTGATCTCCCAGAAACGGTCGCCGACGCGGTGGGCAAGGTCGCGCTGGCGTTCGACGAGCTCGAAGGTGTCTGCGCATCTGTCCCTCGTCTCGAGCGCGACGCCGAGGTTGTTGTAGGCACGCAGCGCCGCCCCGCTCAAGTCGTGCTCGATGGCCACCTCGAGCGCACGCCGGAGCAGCACTCCCGCCTCGTCCAGCCGGTTGCGCCGGAGCAGGAAGACCGCCTTCGAGTTGAGCGCCTGGGAGTAGACCTCGGGCAGCTCCAGCAGCTCGCCCAGCTCGAGCGCGTGCTCAAGGTGGGGGGCCGCCTCCTCCGCCCGGTCGGCGAGCGCGAGCATCCGTCCGAGCTGAGCGGACACTGTGGCAACGTCGGGATCTGGCTCGTCGCTTCCCATCATCTCGGCCGCGCGAAGCATCCGGCCGACTGCCCGGTCGAGCTGGCCGATCTGGTACTCGACCCCTGCGCTGCGAGCCTCGCAACGGGCCGCCTGATGTGTCTGCCCTGCCTCCTCGAACAGCCTCACCGCCTGTCCGTACCGCTCGAGCGCATCCTCGACCCTGCCTCGGAGCTCAGCCATCTGCCCGGCCCGCTCGGTCAGCTCGGCCCGCTCGAGCACCGAGTCAGACAGGGGAGCAGCCTTGTCGAAGTACCCCTCGGCCTCCTCGCCTGCTGCGAGCGAGGCTGCCCGCTCTCCGGCCCGCACGAGCATGCCGCGGGCGCGGTCCCGGATCCGGGGGGCGTCGTCGGCGCCTTCGTCGAGCAGGTAGGCGGACAGCAGGTGCGACGCCACGACCTCGATGATCTCCTCCTCGTCCTGCCCCCAGGCCCGCTCGAGGTACTCGGCTGCATCGAGATGCTTCCTACGCCGGTCGTGGCGGGAGAGCGTCTCGTAGGCGACGGTGCGCATGAGGTCCTGGACGAAGGCGAACTGGCCACGCTCGGGCGAGCGCGGGTCGAGCTGGATCGAGAAGACCTCCTTCCCCACGAGCGAGGACAACAACGTCTCGAGCACCTCGTCCTCCCCGCCCGTCAGTGCCACGAGCGCCTGGCGGGTGAAGCTCTTGCCGATCACGGCCGCGTCCTGCACGAGGAGGCGCTCGGCGAGGGGCATCTGGTCGAGGCGTGAGGCGACGAGCGCGTGGAGGGTCTCGGGCACCTCGAGGGCGGAGATCTCGCCGACCGGCTGGTACACCGGTCCCTCCCGCACGAGGAGACCCTTGTCGAGGAGCATGCGCACCGTCTCGACGAGGTAGAGCGGCACGCCCTCCGATCGATCGAGGATCTTCGTGCGCAGCTCCGCTGGAAGGCCGGGCACGAACCCGTCGAGCAGCGCTCCCATCGAGTCGGGGTCGAGGGGCTCGAGGTAGATGGAGGTCACGTTCCTCCGCCGGGTCTCGGTCGTCTCGGTCTCCGGGCGTGCGAGGGTCATCACGAAGAGCGGGTGGCTGCGGGAGAAGTCGAGCAGGTGGTCGATGAACTCGACAAGCGAGGGGTCGGCCCACTGCATGTCCTCGAAGACCATGACGACGGGGTAGCTCTTGGCCAGGCGCTCGAAGAAGAGGCGCCAGGCGGAGAAGAGCTCGGTCTTGTCGGTCGAGGTCCGGTCCTCGAGCCCGATGAGCTGGGCGAGACGCGGCTCGACGAAACGCCGCTCCTCCTCGTCCTCGACGTGCTCGACGACCGTCTCGTGCAGCTTGCCGAGGGCTGACGCCCGCTCCTCGCCCTCGAGGATGCCGGCCCGGCCACGCACCATCTCGGCAAGTGCCCAGTACGTGACGCCCTCGCCGTAGGAGAGGCAGCGCCCCCGGTGCCACCAGGAGATGGCACTCAGCCCGTCGATGTACTTGAAAAGCTCCCAGCTGAGGCGGGACTTGCCGATGCCTGCGATACCCGAGACCTGGATGAGGTGGGCCTTTCGGTCCTCGGCCGTGGCATGGAAGAGGTCCTTCACGAAGCGGAGCTCCCGGTCCCGCCCGACAAAGGGGGGCTCGAGGCCGGTCGACTTCATGAGTCCGCCGACGCCGGCGACGACCCGGACCGCCTCGAAGAGTTGGACCGGTTCCTCCTTCCCCTTCAGGGTATGGGTGCCGGCGTCCTTGTAGGAGATCGCAGCCTCCGTCATCCGGCGTGTGGCGTCCGACACGAGGACCGTGCCCGGCGCGGCGGCCGACTGGATGCGAGACGCGGTGTTGACGAGGTCGCCGGCCACCATGCCCTGTCCCTTGGCGGACAGGTTGACCGCCGCCTCGCCGGTCGCCACGCCGGCGCGGAGCGAGAGGCCTTCCTTGTGGATCTCCTCGCCGAGCATCGAAATGGCCTGTGTCAGATCGAGTGCCGTACGGACTGCACGCTCCGCGTCGTCCTCCTGCGCGACTGGAGCCCCCCAGAGCGCCATGACGGCATCCCCGATGAACTTCTCCACCACCCCGCCGTACCGCTCGACGAGTGCTGTGCAGGTGTCGAAGTACTTCGAGAGCAGCTCGCGCACGTCCTCTGGGTCGGCCGGCTCGGAGAGGCTCGTGAACCCCACGAGGTCGGCGAAGAGGACCGTGACAAGGCGCCGCTCCGCGACCGGCGCCGCACTTGGGGTACCGCCCATCGCAGCCTCGTTCGCAGCTCCCGGCACACCGGAGCTGGGCGCACCACTCGTCGCCCGCACACCGTTGGCGACAGGCATCCCGCACTCCGGGCAGAACCTGGCGACGGCATCGAGCAGCTCACCGCAGGACAGGCACTTCCGGGCGAGCGTGGTGCCACAGCCGTGGCAGAACTTCGCGCTCTCCTTGTTCGAGGTACCGCAGCTGGAGCAGATCACGTCACGTCACGTCCAGGTCCCTGAGTCCCCTCTCACAAGGGACGAGTTCCGGATCGAAGGGTAGCCGAGCGCCCCGCGACCGGGCCGGCTCGGATTGAGGCGTCTCCTCTACAGCGCCCCCGCGGACTGGTCGAGGTCGTCGCCATCGCTGCCTCAGTAGTGCAAAGGCGAGGTACCGCACTGCAGATAGGGGCCGGTGAGAAGCGGCGAGACAGGCGCAGGGGTCGCTCCCACCACCTTGTAGACGGTGAAGTGGGGACCCTCGTAGACCTGGTCGAGAAAGCGTGTCCGGCTCATCTGGGCGTAGTTCGTCTTCCCTGTCGGGCCTGGGTAACCGAGCACGACGACACCCCTCGCGATCACCACATAGCTGATGTGGTGCTGCCGCGGGTCAAGATTTCTTGGAGACGAATAAGTGTTAGCGAGCGAGTCTTCCAAGGAGGGGCCGTGGGCCGTCGTCCGTACCGCAGTGTCGACGAGAAGA
>JAJYGM010000445.1 GCA_021785095.1 Actinomycetes bacterium | reverse complement strand
GAGGCAGGCCCTGCCGCCTGTGTCGAGTGGGAGTCGGCTACCGGGCACGCGCCGGGGATGCCGTGCTTTGGATCGTCGTCGCTCAGCGTTCTATGCCTCGTAGTGGTAACGGGCTTGTAGGACGATCAAGTCCTCGCCGTCGACGAGATACACCAGCCGGTGCTCCTCGTCGATGCGCCGTGACCAGCATCCGGAGAGTACGTGGCGTAACGGTTCCGGCTTGCCAATACCTGCCGTCGGATCGCGCAGAGCATCGTCGACCAGGCGATTGATCCGCTTCAGGGTGGCCCGGTCATTCGCCTGCCACCAGACGTAGTCCTTCCACCCGCGAGCGGTGAAGACGAGTCGCACCTAGCTCCGATCAAGGGTGTGCTCTTCTCGTACCCCGGCGCGGGCCTCTGCCAGGCTCTCCAACAACCACTGTGCGTTTGCAGGCACTCGCAGCAGCATGGCCGTCTCGTTCAGCGCTTCCCAGTCGGCGCGCGACACGAGCACCGCGTCGCCGCGACGAGAGGTGATCTCGATCGGCTGGCGGTCGTTGTTGACTTGCTCGATGAGCGGGAACAGGTTCTTGCGGGCCTCGCTGGCGGTGACGGTCACGGCTGCCCTTCCTTCGACACTGGTACGACTCATTGTACCAGTCGTCGGCGAGCTTGTGAGCCGACCGCAGAACCGCGTCGACGCACGCTGTCCTAGTGGCCGATCCCTGTCTGCCGCGCTTGGGGTCCACGCTGGTGGGCGAGCTTCGTGGTCGCGGTGGCCGGTCGACGCTGACTGACCTGTTTCTGACTTAGCGACCACATGGACCCCGTTGCCGCCGACGCACAGACCCTCGCCATGGCCGGGTGGGGCGCCCTTGGATAGCGGGATGAGGGTGGCGCATGTTGCGCAAACGGTAGCGTAGGGGCTGCACGGATGGTAGCGTAGAGGCTGCACGGATGGTAGCGTAGAGGCTGCACGGATGGTAGCGTAGGGGTCATGTACCGGGCTGTGTCCTTCGCTGGACCATATGTGCGACGAGTGGTGGACGATGACCTGGACGAACTGTTCCCCCAGCTGCCCGCCATCCTGCTCGACGGACCCAAGGGCGTAGGCAAGACGGAGACGGCGGCCAGGAGGTGCCACACCATCCGGCGGCTTGACGTGGGACCAGAGCGTGCTGTCGTCGCCGCCGACCCGTTCGTGCTGCGAGATGATCCCCGCCCGGTACTGGTCGACGAGTGGCAGCGGGTGCCCGAGGTGCTCGACGCCGTTCGCCGGCTGGTCGACGAGGACCCGTCCGGGCGCAGGTTTCTTCTCACCGGGTCGGCGCCCACCGGTGCAACCCACTCTGGTGCAGGGCGGATCACCACGGTCTCGATGCGCCCGCTGGCGCTCTCGGAGCGGACCGGCACGACGTCCGGGGTTTCCCTGGGTGCACTGCTCGGTGGCGATGCCGAGCCGCACGGTCGCTGTCCCCTCACCTTGCGTGACTACACCGACGAGATTGTGGCGAGCGGCTTTCCGGGCATGCGCCATCTCACTGGCAGGGCGCTCGGCGCCCAGCTCGACAGCTACTTGCAGCGCATCGTGGACCACGACATTCCCGAGGCGGGCTTGCACGTTCGACACCCGGCTACTGTCTCGGCTTGGTTGCGCGGCTATGCCGCCGCGATCGGCACCACGGCCAGTTGGGAGAAGATCCGCGATGCGGCAACCGCTGGGGCCGGCGACAAACCGGCCAAGACCACGACCCTGCCTTACATCGAGCTCCTGACCACGTTGCGGATCCTTGACCCGCTGCCAGCGTGGCTCCCGACGCACAACCATCTGTCCGCACTTACCGAAGCACCGAAGCACCACCTCGCCGATCCGTCCCTCGCCGCTCGCCTGGTCCGGCTCGGAGCGACCGCGCTGCTGGCTGGTGCCTGCCCCGACGCCCCCGTCCCTCGAGACGGGACCTATCTTGGCGCCCTCTTCGAGTCGCTCGCCGTCCTCAGCGTGCGCACGCTGGCCCAGCGCTGCGACGCACGAGTGCATCATCTTCGGACCCGGGGCGGGCGCCATGAGGTCGATATGATCGTCGAGGGAGAGGGCGGGTTCGTCGGGATCGAGGTGAAGCTGTCCGCTACCGTCGACGACCGGGACGTGGCCCATCTGCGGTGGCTGCGCCAGCAGATTCCGGGTCAGTGCGTCGACCTGGTGGTCCTTACCACCGGACCCGAAGCGTACCGACGGAAGGACGGGGTCGCCGTGATCCCACTGGGACTGCTCGTGTCGTAACGGCGACATCAGGACCTGATGACCGCGCAGGTTGGCCAAGCGACGCAGCCCCGGGTCTGGGGAACCACTCACAGCCCTGGGATCTCGGCAGGCGGGCGGCGCCTGGCGGCGCCTGCCCAGAGGCCGATGCCCTCTCTGTCAGATCCAGCGTCTCTGGCACAGCCCGAATCCCAGCCTGCTCTGGCCGCCGGAGGGCGACCGCTCACACGACGGAGGAGGTGACGATCAGCTCGGTGTGAGGGGTGCTCAGCTCGGTGTGAGGGGTGCTCAGCTCGGTGTGAGGGGGCTGGCGCCACTAGGCGATACACTGCGCACACGCGTTCTGGTGACCATGCCGGGAGCGTGAACTTGACCGAGTGGGCCAGGCGCGAAGCCATCCATCGGCAGACCGCGTACCGGTGGTTCCATGCGGGGACACTCCCCGTCCCGGCTGTTCGAGTCAACCAGCGGACGATCCTCGTCTTCCCCGACACAGCGCCAGCAGCGCCCAGCGCAGCCCTCGGGCTCTACCAGCGGGTTTCGTCACACGACCAGCGAGGTGATCTCGAGCGCCAGGTGGCGAGGCTGTCTGGGTGGGCGGCGAAGGCGGGTCACCCAGTCGTCCGGGTGGAAGCTGAGGTCGGCTCGAAAATGAACCGTTCCCGCTCGAAGCTGCGGCGCATGCTGTCGGATCCGGAGGTGACCGTTACGAGGACCCGGCGCAGGTTCCCGTCAGGGCTCGGGGCAACCTATCGCCTCGGCCGTTGCCGCACAGATTGCTCTCAGGGTGGTCGGAGCCACCCTGCCCACGCGCCTCACCATCCTTGCTCGGGGAACGAGCTGGAGGTGGTCGAGGTTCACGACCGAAGGCTTGCGGACGCCGTCGGCCGGGGTCAGGTCAACCTCTGTGCTCGAGCCACGCACCGTCGAAGTGACCGGGCCCGCGATGACCGAGTGCAGCACCCGCCCCAGGGGATCCCGGGTGAGCACGACGACCGGGCGGCGCTTGTCCAGCTCGGCCAGCCAGATCTCCCCTCGCCGGACCGCCGGCGCGCTCAGCTGTCCGCGGGCCACTCAGCATCCCAGTCGGTGTCGTCGGCAAGGTCGCTCCAGTCGGGAAGGGCGTGGCCGAGCGCGACCTCTTCATCAGTCGAGGGCGTCCTCGTGTACGCCTCGACGTCGTGGAGCACGCGGCGACGACGTAGGAGCTCGGTGAGCGCGACGTCGATCGCAGCTGACGCCGAGGACACCCCGAGCACAGCCCTCGCCTCGGACAGCTTGGCGCGATCAACGGTGATCGTCGCCTTCTCCTTTGCCATACTAGCAATACTACCAGTTGGTGGTATTGACCTCGCACAGTGTCGGCAGGCGCACAGTGTCGGCAGGGTCGGCCAGACCGCGGGCGATCCCCGCCCACGGCGTGGACCGGTCCTCGACATGGGCCGACGTGGCCCAGCTGGCCGTGCAGGTCACCGGGGCGTGCGCCGGGCTCAGGCGGCCCGCACGGCCCGGGCCACCTCCCCCCAGCGGCCCAGCGCGGTGGGATCCTCGGCGATGGAGACCTCGGTCAGGTACATCACAGCCGGGCCGCCACCCCCCGGTAGCGGGCCACCAAGGCGTCGGCCGGCTCGTCCCAGCACACGCTGATGTGCTCTTCGGCGGCCCGCAGCAGCAGGTCACGCTCGAGCTCGGGGTCCAGTCGGAGCGACTCTACCGAGGACGCAGCTGACCCCATCTGCGCCCGGCCGCCTTGGCGTCGTCGCTGGATCTCCTCGACGTCGTATCCTCGCTCGGCCTCGTCCGCCATGGCCTCGACCATGTCATCGGTGATCGGGGCGCCGTCCGCTTTGCTGGCGTGCGTCTCGGGCATGGTCACCTTCTCTCCTCCAGCAGGATCCTGTATCTCGCTTGCATCGCCATGGCGTGGATCACCGCCGGGCCCTGAGGTCGGTCCATCACGACCACCTCCAGTCGGTTCGCGGCCCGATCGGGCCCGAGGACCAGGTAGCGGGTCGGGTCCTGGGCGGCCTCCTCCGGTGTTCGTTACCGGTCACTGCGGTCCTCTGGCGCGGGTCTGGGCGCCGACCAGCTCGAGCAGGTGGTTCATGCGGGTGAGGTTCCGGAAGGTCCACCGCCGCCGCGACCTCATCGCCTGCCGGCCGCCCGGAGCATCGCGAGCAGCTGGAGCGCCAGCTTCGCATCTTGGAGCACCGAGACGCCCGCGACCGAAACGCCGCACACCCAGGGCCGGAGGTCGCGTGGTTGCGCGCCGAGCTGGCGCTTCACTGCGAGGCGGTCGCCCGGTAGGGAGCGCTTTTGCCTGGTGGGTGGAGCTCCGGCTCTCGGGGTGCTCTCGTGGGTCGACCCAGGCGGCCCCGAGCGCGTGCACCACCGTGCCCACAGCAGCCAGTGCCCACAGCAGCCTGTGCGCTGCGGCGGACCGAGTGTTGCGCTGGCACCTGGTCATCTTGGAGCGCGGGGGAGGGCGGGGGCGAGGGGGCGGCTTCGCCGCGGCGCTACATCACCAGGCGCCGGTGCGCGGGCCACGGGGGATGTGGCTGCGCGTGGACGGCTAGTCAGTCGAGGTCGATTCCTACCGTGGTAGGATATCACACATGCCTGTTCGTAAGTGGTCGGTGAGCATCGATGAGGAGCTCGCAGAGCGGGTCGAGGAACATGTTGGCGGTCGTGGATTGAGCGGCTTTGTCGCCCGCGCCGTCGAGCACGAACTGGAGCGAGACTCGCTCGATCGGTACCTTGACGACCTCGACGCTGAGTTCGGAACCGTTCCGGCCGAGCTGGTCGAGGAGTTCGAGCGGCTGTGGCCTTGATACTGGACAGCGAGGCTCTGTCGGCGCTCGCCCGGCCCCGAATGGCCCCCCAGCGTCACCAACGAGTTCGGGCGGCCATGCGCTCGGCTCAGCGACGGTTCGAGCCGATTCGAGTGCCATCGGCGACGCTGCTCGAGCTCTATCGAGGTGCTGGAGCCGACGAAGCGATCGATCTGGAACTGGGTCGGGGCTATGCGCGGGTGATCACGACCGGTGTGCGCATTGCCCGTCTTGCCGGCCATCTCCTGGCGTCTATCGGCGCGGGCAGCGAGATGGCTGTCGATGCGCTCGTCGTCGCCACTGCTATCCGGCTCGGCGGAGGGATCATCCTCACCCACGATCCCTCGGACCTCGAACGGCTTGCTTCCGAGTACTCCAACGTGCGAATCGCCCCCGTCTGAGCGCGCCGCGGACAGTAGGACTACGACTATCCCCAAATGTCCGGCGAATTCGTCCCCTGAACCTCCCGCGTTGACCGGACACTCGAGGCCCCAGAACCGGATTCGTCGTTGATCCGAGGTCGGTACGTCCAACCATGACCCGCATGCTTCCACCCGTCCAGAACCTCAGAGTGAACGGTCATCTGCCCGCAAGCGCAAGTGCTCCCGGTTCGGCGACCTGTCCTCCAGGCGCGGGCCTTGCCTTCTCATCGACGCGGGAGCTGACCGCGGTCCCGTTTACCGGTGCTCAGCTGGCACGTGGGCTGATCTGACCGAGCGCGTCAGCGAGACGCTCCCGCTCGGTCTCGATGTCGTAGTGGGCCTGGAGGTTCAGCCAGAACTCGTCGCTGGTACCGAAGTAGCGGGCGAGGCGGAGGGCGGTGTCAGCAGTGATCCGGCGCGTGCCGTGGACGATCTCGTTGATCCTCCGGGGCGGGACACCGATGGCGACGGCCACACGGTGCTGGGTGATGCCCAGCGGGATGATGTACTCCTCTTGGAGGACCTCACCGGGATGGATGGGGGGGTACAAGGTGCGGGCCATGGTGTTGTCCGTTCAGTGGTAGTCCACGATCTCTACGTCCTCGGGGCCGGCCGGCGTCCAGTGGAAGCAGATGCGCCACTGGTCGTTGACCCGGATGCTGTGCCGACCAGCCCGGTCACCGCGAAGCTTCTCCAGCCGGTTCCCCGGCGGCACCCGAAGATCATCGAGAGACCGGGCAGCGTGGAGGATGAGCAGCTTGCGATGTGCTGCCCGGCTGACTTCGACCCCGAACTTACGGGTCCGTTCACGATGCCAGACAGCCTCGGTACCCCGGTCGCGAAACGACAGCAGCACACCCCATGACTGTAACGGATAACGTTATGAACGACAAGCGTCATCTCTCACCTCCTCGGCCGCCTCGCTGCCCGCGACCCGAACAGCTTCTGGTCCTCTGCGATGGAGGCCTCCGCGAGCTCCCAGGTGAGCCCGGCTGTCACCATGGCGATGCGCGCGAAGGCCACGGCGATGCCGGTCGACATGAGGAGCGAAGCCAGCACGGACGGATCGAAGGCGCCAGTGCGCCGAGGATGTGGGGGCCAGGGCCTCTACGTCAACGGCGTGACGCTGCGGGAGCAGCACTTGTCGGCGACAACGACGTCTTCGCCGACGACCGGGGGCCGGTCTTCCTCCCAGCACCCGGGGGGCACTGTCGCCCGGCCGCGCGTTGCAGGTACGCAGATGAGCCGCTTCTGGGAGGCCCCGGGCTGTCAGGCTTGGGCGACCTCCACCGGGGTGCCGTCGAGGTTCACGAGCACCCGCCCGCCCAGTGGCTCCCTGAGCCGGACGTGGACCAGTCGAAGGTGGCCTTCGGCTGTGATCGACGTCCCTGAGGGCAGTGCTCGTCTGACGCGCTCGTGGGGAACGACCGCCACAGCCGCCGGCGTCTCGACGGCCTCGGCTTCGTAGTCGAACAAGCTCTCGCTCCCACCGATGAAGTCGACGGCGAGATCCCGGCCGCTCGGGTCGACGCTCGCTCGGACCAAGACGTGCGGTCCGCCGGTCTCGTCCTCGGCCACTGACAGGCGATGGCGTTCAAAGCGTCGAGCCCGGCGGTCGTTGGATCGGAAGGCATCGGTCACCTCAGGTAGTCGTAGCGGGACGGTTGAAGTTGGTCGGCGTGGATGATGCGAGTCGGCTGATGAGCAGGAACGGCGACGAGCTCGAGGAGCGCGCCGTGCCGGTCAGGGCCGATCACCAGCAGCCGTTCCTCCCCGGCCCGGCACGCGGCGAGGGCCTCGCGCAGCCCGGGCCGGTCCCGGTTGGTGCCGGTCGGGCCATGGTCGACGGAGATCCGCTCCGCCGCCACCCCGAGGCCGGCCACCGCGTCGTGCTGCGCGGTCAGGTCCTCACGCGTCGGTGGAGCAACGGGCGTTAGTGCTGCGCTTTGGGCGTGTCTCAGCTGGGGGGGAGCCCTGCTGTCCCTGGACCAGGTGTCGCCAGGAGCGTCTTCGGCCGGCGCGTGGCATACCGGGGACCGATGCGGCCATGGGCAAGAGGGGGCGGGCAATGCCAGGGTGGAGTGGTAGTCCAGCACTTGGACCAGTCCCGACTATAGTTCTGACCATGACGATCGCTGCGACGCCCGTACCGCTCTCCGAGGCCAAGGCCCGACTGTCCGAGCTGACCAGACGGGTACGCCAGCAGCACGAACGGATCACCTTGACCCGCAACGGGGAGGCCGAGGCTGTCTTGTTGTCGGTGGACGACCTGGAGGGCATGGAGATGACCCTGGAGATCCTCGGCGACAGCGAGGCAGTCGGCCGCATCTCCGAGAGCCTGGCAGCCCTGGGCCGTGGTGAGCCCGGCACTGACCTCGACAGCGTCCGCCAGGACCTCGCCCGCCGGCGTGCGACGGGCGGGTGACCAGCCAAGCGGCGCAGCGCTACGAGGTCCGGTTCCAGCCAGCTGCGCGGCGCGCGATCGCTCAGCGTCTCCCGGAGGCTGTCGCCGCCGCGGTCCTCGAGCTCTGCGAGGCGGCGCTCAGTGTCAATCCGCGGCGAGTCGGCAAGCCGCTGTTCGGGCCGCTGGCGGGCTGCCATGGCGCACGCCGCGGCACCTACCGGATTGTGTACCGCATCGACGATGACACCCACACCGTGCACGTCCTCGACGTCGATCACCGCTCGGAGATCTACCACCGTCCACAAGCCTGAGGCCGTCGAGAAGCATCGGCGCCACGGCGACGCCGACGGTCACGTGATGTGGGCTCGTTCAGGCGCGAGCCGCATTGGTGAAGCGCCGTCAGCGCCCGGCGTGATGTGCTCGATGCAGGCGAGATGTCGTCGACCGACCAGGTCTCGGTGGGCGTCCTCCATCTGGGCGCTACGAGAGCTCCCCTGACGAGAGGGGGAGGTGCACCCGGACTTCGTGACCGGCGCCTTGGAAGGTGAGCACCATGTTCTGGGCCGAGGGATCGAGACGGGGGCGGAACCTGATGGCTGAACCTCAGGCGGAACAGTGGACCGCCACCGACCCGGTGTACTTGAATCGGGCGCATCAGACGCACAGACATCCCAACCTTGGCGGTCGCGGTCTCCGAGCACATGACGGTCGACGAGCTCAGGTCGCTGGGCGCGCGCATCGGGGTGTCGCTTCCGACCCGCAAAGCCGAGCTGGGCCGGGTCGTCATCGACTACCTGGCCGGCAACGGCCTTCGCCGCGCCCGGGAGCGTCTCGGCGAGCTGGAGCAGGCTGCAGTGGCCGAGGTGGTCCACGGACCGGGTGCCCAGTTCCCCTCGGCC
>JAJYGM010000036.1 GCA_021785095.1 Actinomycetes bacterium | reverse complement strand
CGCATCTCATCGTCGTCGGCCCCGCTCGTCTGACGGGCCGCGGGAGGCGCCGGATCGAGGCCCTCGAGCAGCGGTGGAGCCGGTTTCGCCCGACGAGCGAGCTCAACCGGTTGAATGCTCGCGCCGGCGAGGTGACCCGCGTGTCCGAGGAGACCCGGCTCCTCGTCCAACGGTCGCTCGAGGGCTGGTGGCTCTCGGGCGGAGCCTTCGACCCGACACTGCTCGGCGATGTCGTCCGGGCGGGCTACGACCGCACCTACGAGGAGATCGGGCCGCGCGAGCGCCAGCCGATCAGCCACTTCCGGTCAGGATGCGACGGGATCGTGCTCGAGGGCCACGACGTCCACCTACCCCCGGACGTCGGCATCGACTCGGGCGGCATCGGCAAGGGGCTGGCGGCCGACCTCGTCGCGGCCGAGCTCATGGATGCCGGCGCCGACGGCGTGTGCTGCAACATCGGAGGTGACCTGCGCGTCGTTGGTGTCGGACCGGATCCGGGCGGCTGGACCATCGCGGTCGAGCACGCATGGAACGGGGCCGTGCCTCTCGCCCTCGTCGGGCTGGCAGCGGGCGGCATGGCGACTTCGACCACGCTGAAGCGGCGCTGGCTCGTCGACGGCGAGCTCAGGCACCACCTGATCGACCCCCGCTCCCACCGCCCGGCCGAGAGCGGGCTCAACCACGCCACGGTCGTCGCCGGGGAGGCCTGGCGGGCCGAGATCCTCGCCAAAGCGGTCCTCGTGAACGGCGAGGAGCATCCCTTCGACATCGTCGGGGGGACAGGCTCGGATGTGATCGCCGTGACGGAGGACGGGAAGGTGCTTGCCACCGAGGGGTTCAGCCGCTACGTGGGAGCGACGCCCCTGCCCCGTCGAGTGGCAGGCGGCCGCGGTCCCGGGCCAGCTCCGTGAGAGCGTCGGCTCGCGCCCGCCGCGCCGTGACGGCCCGCATCACCACCAGCACCCCGGCCGCCCACGAGACGCTGTAGAAGGCGATCCGGAGCGCGGCCGAGTGACGGTCCGTGCCGGCGGCGAGGCCGTGGATCGTCGCGAAGGCGAAGAGCGGGAACGACAGGTAATGGGTGCGCCGCCAGACTCGCCGCGGCACCACGCGCCGCAGCAGCGGGGTCACCTCGAGCGCGACGAGGAGGTACATGGCCACGATGCCCCACGCGACCGCACCGGGGCGCCATGACCCCGTCAGCGGCACGAGGACCTCGGTCAAGCCGAAGTGGGTGTAGGTGTCGAGCAGGATGGAGGAGACGTGCACCACGACGAACACGAGCGCGCCGGCTCCGAGGAAGCGGTGCAGGTCGAGGAGCCAGGCACGACGGCGGACGGTCTCGGCGAGGCGTGTGCTCATGAAGAGCCCCCAGAGCACGCTCCCGGCGAGCAGTGCCCACGCCACGATCCCGCTCGCTCGGGACGTGTACCAGACGAGCGTGCTGTTCATGGCCTCGAGTCTCGGGGGGAAAGCTCAGAACCACCTCAGACCTTGCCGGGAAGTGCTACCGATTCGGTCGGTCCCTTTGTCTCGCCGGTCGGCAGGCGGAGCACGAACTGCGCCCCCCCGCCATCGGCGTTCGAAGCTGTGACGGAACCGCCGTGCTCATCGGCTACGGCTGCCACGATGGAGAGTCCGAGGCCCGCGCCGCCACCGGCTCTCGACCGGTCCGCCCGCCAGAAACGGTCGAACGCCTTTGCCAGCGCCTCCTCGTCCAGTCCCGGGCCGTGATCGCGGACGGACACGACCACGTCACCTCGTTCGGCCTCGTGGCGCAGCGCGACCTCGATCGGTGAACCTGGCGGTGTGTGCCGCAAGCCGTTCGTGAGGAGGTTGGCCACAGCTTGGCGCAGGTGGGCGGCGTCGCCGAGGACGTGCACCGGTTCGGGCGCGTCGAGGAGGAGCGGGCGGCCCGGCTCGATGGCCGCCGCTGCCGAGCAGGCCTCGGCGACCACGACCGACAGGTCGACGTCTTCGCGCAGCATCTCCGGTGCCTGGTCGAGGCGGGCGAGGAGGAGCAGGTCGTCCACGAGCCGTTTCATGCGGCCGGCTTCCTCTTCGATCCGCCGCGCCACGATGGTGGGATCGGAGGACCTTTCGCCTCCCGCGATGCTCAACCGGAACAGCTCAGCGAAGCCCTGGATCGAGGTCAGCGGCGTCCGGAGCTCATGGGAGACGTCGGCGAGGAACTGCCGCAGGCGGGCCTCGGTGACGTCTCGCTCGGCGAAGGCCCTCTCGATGTCGGCGAGCATGGCGTTGAGAGCAGCACCGAGCTCGATGACCTCGGTCGGGCCTCTCTCCGGTCCGACGCGCCGGGACAGGTCGCCGCTCGCGATCGCTCGGGAGTCGAGTGCCATGTGCTCGAGAGGGCTGAGACCTCGCCGCAGGATGAGCCAGGAGCCGGCAAGCAGCACGAGGAGCAGGCCGAGGGCGGCGGCGACCTCCACGAGCAAAAGGTCGTGGAGCGTCGCGTCGATGGCCGTCGTGGGCTCGGCCAGGACGATCAAATAGCCGGGAGCATGCGGGGCCGGCGAGACGAGCACGCGCCAATGGGGACCGGTCCCGCCGCTCGAGGCGGCGTCGAACAGCTTTGCCGAGCTCTCGTGACCGAGTTGCAGCAAAGAGGGGAGTTTCGGCACCCCGACCCTCCTCACGACGTCGGCACTGGCCACGACCTTGCCCGCGGGGGAGAGGAGGGCGGCATACGAGCCAGGTGCCAGGACCGAGGTCGGGGCGGGACCGCTCCCGTACTCGCCCTGGTCACCGCCCCCGCTCCGGCTCGTGGCACCAGGCGGGCTACCGACGTGTGCCTGCAGCTCGAGCTGCGTCGCCTCGAAGCTCTCGGATGCGCGCAGTTGCGTGTCGAGCTGTGCGTACTGGGTCGGCGCGTAGAAGGCGTAGGTCGCCAGGCCGAACGCGACGAGCCCGAGAGCGAGCAGCACCCCGAGGCTGAGCGCGAGGCGGAGACGGAGGGTCATGCGCTCTCTGCCCCTCGTTGCTGCTTGGGCGGCAGGCGAAGCGAGTACCCGACGCCCCGTACCGTCTGGATGAGAGGGGGGCCGAGCACATCGAGCTTCTGGCGGAGGTAGCTCACATAGGTCTCGAGGACGCTCGCGTTCGAGGTGAACGTGTAGTTCCAGACGCGCTCCAGGATCTGCTCACGGGTGAGGACCCGGCGCGCGTTCGCGAGCAGGTAGTGGAGGAGCTTGTACTCCGTCGGCGTGAGGTCGACGACCGTCCCGCTGCGCCAGACCTCGCGGGTGTCCTCGTCGAGCACGAGATCGGCGTAGCTGAGCCGGTGCTCTCCCGGGCCGGTTCCCATGGCGCGGCGGAGCACCGCCTTCGCGCGCTCGACGAGCTCCTCGATGGAGAAGGGCTTCGTCACGTAGTCGTCGACCCCGAGCCGTAGGCCCTGGATCTTGTCGGCCGTGGCGTCACGGGCGGTGAGGAAGATGACAGGGACCCTCGTGCCTGCACCTTCGGCTTGGCGAAGACGGCGCGCCACCTCGAAGCCGTCGAGGCCTGGCAGCATCACGTCGAGGATGAGGAGGTCGGGGCGGGAAGACTCGATCTGGTCGAGCGCGTCGCGTGAGGAGTGGAAGCGCACGGGGGCCATACCGTTGATGCGGAGGCCCATCGCGACGAGCTCGGTGATGTGCTCCTCGTCGTCGAGGACGTAGATGACGGGCCTGCCCTCGCTGTCGGGCACTGACGTTTGCTCCTTCGCTGGCTCGGCGCCCCTGCTTGCTACACGTCGGTCAGGGTTCCGCTTGCGTGACGAGCTGGTAACCGATCCCGGGGCGGGTCCGGAGGAAGGTGCCGTGCTCGTCCCCGAGCTTCTTCCGGAGCCGGTACGCGTACTCGCGAAGGTATCGGATGTCCGACCCGTATCCGGGGCCCCAGACGGCCTCGAGGATCATGCGCTGGGTGGCGACTCGGTCATGGTTGCGAGCGAGATAAGCGAGGAAGTCGAACTCCCGCGGCGTGAGGTCGAGAGCTTCTCCCTCGAGGCGCGCCTCGTGCCGGGCAAGATCGACGGCGAGCGGCCCGGCTTCGATGGTGCTCTCGTCCGCACTGTCGGTGCCGGCAGGCGAGCCTTTCGAGCCACGGCGGAGAGCCACGCGCAGGCGCGCCTGGAGCTCGCCCATCGAGAACGGTTTGGTGACGTAGTCGTCTGCTCCGGAGTCGAGGGCGTCGATCTTCCGGTCCTCTGTGGCGTCGGCCGACAGCACGATGATCGGCACGTCGCTCCACTCCCGGACCCGGCGGCACACCTCCACGCCGTCGAGGTCGGGCAGGCCGAGGTCGAGCACGAGGACGTCCGGGCTGTGCAGCGCAGTCTCGGACAGGCCGGTCACGCCGTTCCCCGCCGTGTGGACGACATAGCCGAGACCGGACAACCCGATCTTGAGGACGCGCAGCAGCGCAGGGTCGTCGTCGACGACGAGGACCGTCGTGCTCACGTGGTCAACCGCCTTCAGTGCTCGCGGCTGCGGGCACGACCAGTTTTGGTGAGAGTGGGAGCGCCATCTCCACACGCGTTCCCGGCTCGGCGTCCTCGATCCTGATCGTGCCGCCATGGGCCTCGATGAAGGACCTCGTGATCGAGAGGCCGAGACCTGTTCCGGCCGATGGCTTGTGGTCGGGATCTGTTCCCTGCTCGAAGACTTCGAACAGGCGAGCGCGGTCGCCCGCCGGGATGCCGGGGCCGCGGTCGGTGACGAGGATCCGCACGGGGCGGTCCTCACCGGTTCCGAGCTCACCGCGAAGCTCGACTGCGGTTCCTTTCGGGGCGAAACGCAGCCCGTTCTCCAACACGTTCACGAGCGCCTCGACGAGGAGGGTGCGGTCGGCCTCGGCGACGACCGGCTCGTCCGGCAGCACGACCTCTACGGTCGCCCCAGCCGGCCCGAGCGCCTCTGTCGCGGCGGTGAACAGCTCTTCCAGCGAGACGATGTCGCGCTCGAGCACGAGGGCACCCGCCTGGATGCGGGTCATGTCCATGAGGTTCGAGACCATGCGCTCCAGCCGGTCGGCCTGCGTCTCGATCAGACCCGCGAGCTCGTTGCGATCGTCGTCGCTGAGAGACTCCGAACTGCCGAGCAGCGCGGACGCCGACGCCTTGATCGTCGAAAGCGGTGTGCGGAGGTCGTGCGAGACGGCGCCGAACAGATAGCGGCGGTGTCGGTCCACTTGCTCGAGCAGCTCTAGTCGTACCTCGCGGTCGCGTTGTGCAGCGCGCTCGATTGCCAGCGCGATGTGATTGGCGAAGGCTCCGAGCAGCTCTCGGCGATGCGTCGGGAGCGGACGGCCCACCACCGCGAGGAGGCCGACGATCCGGTCGGCCACGCGGAGGACCACGGCCTCGAGGACTCGGCTCTGGGCGGGATGCTCGGTCGAGACGTTGGCCGGCAGCAGGACGCGAAGGCTCGCCGGCGTGCCGGAATGTGGCAGCAGCCGATCGAGCTCGGCCGGCGAGAGTGCGCGGCCTGCGTGAGCGACGACTTCGAGACTGCTGCTCGACCCGCCGTTGTGCACGATGCTCGGCAGGAGCAGCGCGGCGCTGTCGAGGTCGAAGGCGTCGCGCACCGAGCTGACGACGATGCCGAAGAGCTCGCCCGTCGGTCGATGGCTCACGAGCAGCTCGGAGATGTCGAGCAGCTGGGCGGCGTCCTGCCGTCCCTGGCGGGCACTCGACTCCGCATGCCACAGACGGTCGACGACGCGGGAGACAAGGGCCATCACGACGGCGTAGACGACGAGGGCACCCCATTCGTCGCCGTGGGCCACGATGAGCGTGTTGTACGGGGGCAGGAAGAAGAAGTCGTAGGCGAGGAACCCGAGCAGGACAGCGGCAAGCCCCGGAACGACGCCCCCGACAGATGCGGCGATGACCACGGGGAGGACGAGGGCAAGCGCAACGACGGCGTGATCGAGATGTGTCCGGACCGGCACCATGGCAGCCGTCAAGAGGGCTGTGCCGACCACTGCGATGGCGACGCCTGTCAGCTGCCGGCGGCGAGGCATGATCCTGCTGGGCACCGTGACCGAAGGATAGGCCCGCCGAGTCTCGTTCCTGTCGACGCCCGGCGCTGGTCCAGCTGTGCGGTCAGCTCCTTCAGCGACTGCCGGTGAGCTTCGCGAGAGCCATGTCCAGTTGGAACACGTTCACGTAGGGCGCCCCGAGAAAGCCCCAATACGCGCCGACTGTGTGCCGTTCGACCAGCTTGCGCACGGTCGCGGGGGAGAGATGGTTCGCTGCTGCCACGGCGTTCACCTGCGCATACGCATCGGCGGGCGCGATGTCGGGATCGAGGCCCGAACCGGAGCCGGTGACGAGGTCGTTCGTGGGCGTGATGCCCTCGCGGCGAAGCAGTGCTGCCTGGCTCTTCGAGAACCGGAGCAGCAGCTTCGACTTCGGTCCGTAGTTCTGCGGTCCGGATGCCATCGGATTGTCCGGGTCAGGCCGACCCTGGAACCACTTCGGTCCGGTCCAGCGCTGGCCGAGCTCGCTCGATCCGAGCACGGCTGCGCCGCGAGTGACGAGCGAGCCGTTCGCCTGGGTCTTGAAGAAGAGTTGGGCGACGCCGGTCTCGAGGAGGGGATACCCGAGCCCGAGGACGACGAAGAGGACGACCGAGAGGACGACGGCGCGCCTCAGGTGGACGAGCATCAGTACCACCCCACCGCGGTCAGGAAGAGGTCGATCAGCTTGATGAAGATGAACGGCACGACGATGCCGCCGAGCCCGTAGATGAAGACGTTGCGCCGCAGGATCTGGGCCGCGTTCATCGGCCGGAACTTGACACCTCTCAGTGCGAGCGGGATCAACGCGATGATCACGAGGGCGTTGAAGATCACCGCCGAGAGCACGGCGCTCGAGGGCGAGTGCAGCTTCATGATGTTCAGAGCGTTCAACTGGGGGTACTCCGCCGCGAACAACGCCGGGATGATGGCGAAGTACTTCGCCACGTCGTTCGCGATGGAAAAGGTCGTGAGGGCGCCGCGCGTGATGAGCAGCTGTTTGCCGATCTCGACGATCTCGAGGAGCTTGGTCGGGTTGGAGTCGAGGTCGACCATGTTGCCGGCCTCCTTCGCCGCCGTCGTGCCCGTGTTCATCGCCACCCCGACGTCGGCCTGTGCGAGAGCCGGAGCATCGTTCGTGCCGTCGCCCGTCATGGCGACGAGCTTTCCTCCCCCCTGTTCGGACTTGATGAGCTCGAGCTTGTTCTCCGGGGTCGCCTCGGCGAGGAAGTCGTCGACGCCGGCTTCCTGCGCGATGGCGGCGGCGGTAAGGGGGTTGTCGCCGGTGATCATGACGGTGCGGATGCCGAGCGTTCTCATCTCGGCGAACCGCTCCCGTATGCCTTCTTTCACGACGTCCTTGAGCTCGATCACACCGAGCACGCTCGGACCGTCTGCCACCGCCAGAGGCGTGGAGCCCGAGCGGGAGATCCGTTCCACGAGCGGGTCGAGGTCCGGCGGGACGTGACCGCCTTGCTCCTGCACCCACTTCTTCACCGAGTCGGCAGCGCCCTTTCGGATCTTGCGTCCGTCGTAGTCGATGCCAGACATGCGGGTGACTGCGGTGAACGGGACGAAGTCGTGCTCGCCGAGCGCGCGCTCGCGGATGTTGAAGCGCTCCTTGGCCAGAACGACGACGGAACGTCCTTCGGGCGTCTCGTCGGCAAGGGAGGCGAGCTGAGCTGCTGCTGCAAGATCTTCCTCGGTGCGGCCGCCGACCGGCAGGAAGGCGGACGCCATCCGGTTCCCGAGCGTGATCGTGCCTGTCTTGTCGAGCAGGAGCGTCTGGGTGTCGCCGGCTGCTTCGACCGCCCGCCCCGACATGGCGAGGACGTTCCTCTGCACGAGCCGGTCCATACCGGCGATCCCGATCGCAGAGAGGAGCGCGCCGATCGTGGTCGGGATGAGGCAGACGAGCAGCGAGATCAGGACGACGACCGACACCGTCGCGCCGGAGTAGTGACCGAAGGGCTGCAGCGCGACGACGACCGGGAGGAAGATGAGCGTGAGCGCTGCGAGGAGGATCGTGAGTGCGACCTCGTTCGGAGTCTTCTGGCGGCTGGCGCCTTCGACCAACCCGATCATGCGGTCCATGAACGTGTGGCCCCGCTCTGCGGTGATCCGGACGACGATCCGGTCGGACAGGACACGGGTGCCTCCCGTCACGGCGGACCGGTCGCCTCCCGACTCGCGGATCACCGGTGCGGACTCTCCGGTGATGGCCGACTCGTCGACCGAGGCAATGCCCTCGACGATCTCGCCGTCGGACGGGATGAGGTCCGTCGTCTCGCACACGACGAGGTCGCCTTTCGCGAGCTGCGACGCGGGTACGCGCTGCTCGGTCCCGTTTGCGAGGAGGCGGCGCGCCTCGGTCTCCGAGCGCATCTGCCGCAACGTGTCTGCCTGCGCCTTGCCGCGACCTTCTGCCATGGCCTCCGCGAAGTTGGCGAAGAGGACCGTGAGGAACAGCCAAGCGGTGATCGACCAGTCGAACAAGGTCGGGTGGGAGATCGACTCGACCAGGGTGACGACTGTGCCGACGAGCACGACGAACATGACGGGGTTCTTGACCTGGACGCGAGGGTCCAGTTTCTTGAGGGAGCCGATGGTCGCCTGTCCGAGGATCTCGCGATCGAGCAGGCTGCGCGCTTCCGCCACACCGTGTGGCCGGCGGCGGGGCGTCGAGCTCGCCCTCTCGGCGGTGGCGAGCGACATCAGAAGAACCTCCCGTGGATGAGCTGTTCGACGATCGGCCCGAGCGAAACCGCCGGGAA
>JAJYGM010000550.1 GCA_021785095.1 Actinomycetes bacterium | reverse complement strand
AACCGGCGAGATCAGACATGCGGATCGGTCCTTGCCGCTCGGCGGCCACGAGCACGTCGACCTCGGTCGAGGTGAGGGATCCCGCTGCAGCCGTCGGGCGGAGGCGGCGTGAGAGTCGCGCCACTGCGATCCGGAGCCGAGCAGCGCTGAGCTCGCGCTCCACTCCAGCTCCCGTCTGTCCCCTCTGTCTTGCCGGTCTCGCCGGTCCTGCCGGTCTCGCCCTGGTCTCGATGGTCACCCGATCGCCTCGGCTGGAGCCTCTGTCACACGATACTTGCTTGCTGGCAAGCATAATATCCCAGGACCGCGGGCACGAGTCACGCGTCGCGCGGCCGTTTGGGGTCTGTCAGTCATCAGGATCCGCCGCGGGCGGGGGCCTCTTGTTCCGCAGCCGATTGTGGAAACCGCACAGCAGCCTCCCGTTCTCCTGGGTGGTCGGACCGCCCTTCGAGTAGGGGACGATGTGATCGACCTGACAGCGCCCGAGCGGCTCGTCACAGTAGGGGTGCTGGCAGCGGCGATCGCGCAGCTCGATGGCCCGTCGCGTGGCCCCGGTGAACAGCCTGCTCGTGCGTCCCACCTCGACGCGCTTGTCAGGGGTGAAGACGGCTCGCTCGAGGTCGGCTCGTTCGAGCCAGCAGGCGAGGTCGCCCGGCGCGAGCACGACGCCGTTCGCGAGCTCGAGGACGCGACCGGCGAGGGTCTCGAGGTCGACGAGCACGCTGAACAACGGAGCCGGCCGCCTCCCGTCCGTCTGCGCCCCAGCAGAGCGGGTCGCCATCTCGACCAGGGCGTCGGCACGGCGCTGGGCGTGATGACGGGGGAGCTCGTCGTGCTCGGGGTCCCTTCCGAGGCGGGCCTTGGCCTCTGCGAAGTCCGCTTCGAATAGCTCAACCTCGAGGCGGTCGAGCTCTCCTCGCACGATAGAGCCCGAGACCGGGTCGAGGACCATCTTGCCGAAGTACATCCCCTCGTAGCTCGCGTCGAGGCGGACGTCACGCCGGGCCCGGCGCCGTTCTGCCCGCTCGTCGCTCCCCTCGGGATCGGCGTGCTGCTCCCAATAGGAGACGAGGCGCACGAACTCCTCGAAGCGCAGCACCCGGGCGTGCTCGAGCAGTAGCGCCTCGTCACGCTCGAAGTACTTCATGGTCTGCTCGTTCCGCACCCTCGCGAGCAGGTGTGCGTGAGCAGACGAGACCTCGCCCGCCTCGAAGGCCTCCGCCGTCGCGGGCATCTCCGACAGGCCGCGGCCGAGCCTCACCTGACGACGAGCCTCTTGCAGGGGGAGGTGCGCCTCGGTCGCGAGATAGGAGGCGGCGCTTCTCGCACCGACGAGTGCCCACTCCCCCGAGGCCTCGAAACGGGCGGTGATCTTCGTCACGAAGGCCTCGAGGCGGGCGAGCTCCCGGTGGGCGTCCACGACCGAGGGACCATCGCCATAAGAGGCGGCGTCTGCGAGCAGGTCGTCGATCGTCTCCCGCAGCGCCGTCAATGTCATGGACTGCAGTATGACAAGAGGGTGTGACAGCCCACCTTGTACACTCCCGTTACCCTTCCGCCACGACCTAAGGGTCCAGTCTCTGCGCCGGGCGGCTTCGGCGGCCGGCGGACGGCGGCCGGCGGAGGGCGGAGGGCGGAGGGCGGGATTCTGCACAGGCTCGTAGGGTGTTCCTGTGAAGCCGATACAACCGCAGCACCCCCTCGAGATCGCCCTTCGCGGCCGCCGGGTTCTCTCCGACCCGAACATCAACCGCGGCACCGCCTTCACGCGGGAAGAGCGTGAAGCGCTCGGCCTGGTCGGGATGCTGCCCCCGACGCCGATCACACTCGATCAGCAAGCGGCCCGCGGGTATTCGCAGTTCCAGCGGCAAACCGACGATCTCGGCAAGAACGTGTTCCTGTCGCTCCTGCACGATCGCAACGAGGTGCTCTTCCAGAGGCTCCTGCAGGATCACCTGAGCGAGATGCTGCCGATCGTGTACACCCCGACGGTCGGCGACGCGATCCGCAACTATTCCGGAGAGTTCAGGCGGCCGCGTGGCCTGTATCTCTCCGTTGACCGGCCCGACGACCTCGAATCGGCCTTCCGCGCGTGCGGGCTCGGCCCCGAGGACGTCGACCTCATCGTGGCGACCGACGGAGAGGCGATCCTCGGGATCGGAGACTGGGGGGTCGGAGGCATCGCGATCTCCGTCGGGAAGCTGGCCGTCTATACGGCCGCGGGGGGCATCGACCCCGCCAGAACGCTGGCGGTCGTGCTCGACGTGGGTACGAACCGCGACAGCCTCCTCGAGGACCCCCTCTACCTCGGCAACCACCACAGGCGGGTGGACGCCTCCACCTACGACGACTTCATCGACGTGTACGTGAGCACGGCCAACCGGCTCTTCCCGAAGGCGCTCCTTCACTGGGAGGACCTTGGCGCCGCCAACGCCCGCCGCGTCCTCGATCGGTACAAGGGCACGCACTTCACCTTCAACGACGACATCCAGGGCACCGGGGCGGTCACCCTCGCGGCCGTCTTCTCCGCGCTTCAGGTGAGCGGGCAGCGCCTGGCCGACCAGCGGATCGTGATCCACGGAGCCGGGACGGCCGGCATCGGGATCGCCGAGCAGCTCGCCGACGCCCTCGCCGCAGCAGGGGTCGAACACGCCGAGGAGCGGATCTGGGCGCTGTCGAGCCGCGGGCTGCTCCTCGATGACGACGACCGCATGCGGGACTTCCAACACGCATTCGCACGACCTGCGGACGAGGCCTCCGGATACGAGCGTGGCGCCGACGGTCGCATCGGCCTGTGCGAAGTCGTGCGCGCCGTGCAGCCGACGATCCTGATCGGGACGTCGGGCCAGCCACGCGCCTTCGACGAGGACGTGGTCCGCGCGATGGCGGCACACGCCGAACGACCCATCATCATGCCGATGTCGAATCCGACCTCGCTCTCCGAAGCCGTCCCGTCCGACGTTCTCGGCTGGACCGACGGCGCGGCGCTCGTCGCGACCGGGAGCCCGTTCGACCCGGTGACCGTCGGCAAGCACACCTACGTGATCGCCCAGGCGAACAACGCTCTCGTCTTCCCCGGGCTCGGGCTCGGCGCCATCCTCGCCGAGGCGACCCGGGTCACGCCGCGGATGATCCGGGCGGCGGCCGACGCCGTGGCGGCGCAGATCGACAGCTCCGTCGTCGGCGCGCCCCTGCTGCCCCAGGTCGAGGCATTGCGCGAGACCTCATGCGCGGTCGCGGTCGCGGTTGCCCTCGCTGCTCGGGAGGACGGAGTCGCTCCTTCGGACGACGGTCTCGGGGAGGACCGGTCTGCGATCGAAGAGGTGGTTCGAGGCTCGATGTGGGAGCCGGTCTACCGACCCATCACCATCGTGTGATCCCGTAGGCCGCCCGGGCGTACTCCCGGGCCATCCGCTCCGTCGTGAAGAACGATCCGTTGAGCGAGATCGCTGAACGCCGGATCCCGTCCATGCCCCTCGGGTCCTTGTAGTAGGTCGGCATCACAGCGCTCTCGAGCACCTCGTAGAGGTCCGTCGCGTCCTCACCGTCACCGAGGCCACCGACCGCCCAGCCCGTCACCCCGTCCACACAACCCTCGATCCACCAGCCGTCGAGCGTCGAGAGGCTCGGCACGCCGTTGAGGGCTGCTTTCATCCCGCTCGTCCCGGAGGCTTCATTCGGTTTGATCGGGGTGTTCAACCACACATCGCACCCCGCCACGAGGAGCGAGGCGAGCCGCAGGTCGTAGTCCTCGAGGAACACGACCTCGATCGCGCCGGACAAGCGTTCGCTGGTCTCGACCACGCGCTCGATCAGCTTCTTGCCGTCGACGTCCTTCGGATGAGCCTTCCCGCTGAAGAGGACCTGGATCGGTCCGAGCGACTCCGCGATCGCCTGCAGGCGGTCGGTGTCGGTGAAGAGGAGGGTTGTCTGCTTGTACGGCGTGGCCCGCCGTGCGATGCCGATCGTCAGAGCTGATCCGTCCAACCGCCGACCGGTACGGTCCAGCACCTGGTCGAGGAGCCGGCGCTTCTCGGAGACATGCGCGTCCGAGATCTCGTCGGTGTCGATGGATCCGGCATAGCGGAGCATCGCGTTGTCGACGCGCCAACCGTCGAGGTGCCGGTCGAAGACGTCGGCCATGGACGGGCCGACCCACGTCGCGGCATGTACGCCGTTCGTGACCGACGACACCTCCACTCCGGGGAACATCTCTCGGGTGACCTGGGCGTGGCGCAACGAGACCGCGTTGACGAAACCTGAACCGCAGATCCCGAGCTCCGTCATGTTCAGCTCGTCCGTCTCGAGCAGGCCGAGGCTGAGGAGCTGAGCCTCGCGCTGCTCCCCGAGCACCGCCTTCACGATCTCCCGTGGGAACCGGTCGTGGCCAGCCGGCACCGGCGTGTGCGTCGTGAACACGCAGTGCGAGCGGACCGTTGACGGGTCGTCGCTCTCGGTCAGCCGGAGCACGAGCAGAGACGAGTGCCCCTCGTTCATGTGGAAGATCGTCGCCTCGTGGCCGAGGAGCTCGAGCAGGGCCACGCCCCCGAGGCCGAGCACCGCTTCCTGGCAGAGCCGGTGGGTGTCGTCGCCGGAGTACAGCTGGTCGGTGATCCGGCGCGCGGCGGCGTCGTTCCCGTCTACGTCGGTGTCGAGGAAGTACACCGGGACGACCCCGCCCGACACGCCGTGCACCTCCAACTTCCAGGCTGTGACAACGACCTCCCTGCCCTCGATCTCGACGGTGACACGTTCGTCGAGGCGCTCCAGGAGGTCCTGCGGCAACCACTCGACGGGCGTCTCGGTCTGGCGGCCCTCCTCATCGACCAGCTGGCGGAAGTAGCCACCGTGGTAGAGGAGGGTGACGGCGACGACAGGGAGCCCGAGATCGGCGCAGGAGCGGAGGTAGTCGCCGGCCAGCACCCCGAGGCCGCCGCTGTAGGTCGGCAGCTCTTCGTCGAGCGCGACCTCCATCGTGAAGTAGGCGACCCGTCCGGCATCAGTCATGGCCGAAGATCGTAGGAGACCGGGGTTCGCAAGCGGACGGTCGCACCGCTTCGCAGGTCAGTCCGAGGCGTGCTGCCGCAATTCCTCGAGGCTGACCCACTCGAGCGTCGCTCGGTGAGTGGAGCCGAGCTTCACCGGCGGAGCCATGCCGGCGTCGTAGGCCTCCTTCCAGCGCGCTGCACACAGGCACCAGCAGTCCCCGGGCAGTAGACCCTGAAAGCCGAGCTCCGGCCGCGGAGTCGACAGATCATTGCCGACCTTGGCCGAGAACTCGAGGAATTCCGAGGTCATCAGGGCACAGACCGTGTGGACGCCGAGGTCCTCCCCTCCCGTGTTGCAGCAGCCGTCCCGGTAGAAACCCGTGAGCGGGGTCATGCTGCACGGCTCGAGATCGAAGCCGAGGACGTTCGTCGCCATGAGCGCCAGTCCAGCACAGGCCGTCCGCGAAGGGCTACTGCGGAGAGCTCGCCGTCACGCCTCCGGCTCGGAGCCGTTCGCGCGCGGTGAGGGATTGAGCTCGGCGGGCTCGGGCTCGGGATCGCCTGGCGTCACCTTGGTGGCGGTGGTCGCCTGCCCGCTCACGGCCCGGGGCGTCTGGTTCGCGAGCAGCCCGCGCACGCCGTTGAGCAGACTGCCGACCTCCATCGGGAGGACGAACTTCGTCGAGGGAGAGGTCCCGATCTGACGCAGGGTGTCGAGGTACTGCAACGCGAGCGTGTTCTCATCGAGCGTCTTTGCCACCTCGAAGATCGCGTCGAGCGCGCTGGCATAGCCCCGTGCCCTAAGAAGCGCAGCCTGGCGTTCGCCGTCGGCTGCGAGGACGGCGGCCTTGTTCTGGCCTTCGGCCGAGAGCACCGCGGCCTGCTTCTGCCCCTCGGCGGCCAGGATGGCCGCTGCCTTGGAACCCTCCGCCTCGGTGACCTGGGCACGGCGCGTGCGCTCGGCCGACATCTGGCGCGTCATCGCCTCCTGCACGCTCGGAGGCGGGTTCACCTCGCGCACTTCGACGTTCGTGACCTTCACACCCCAGCGCTCGGTGACCTCGTCGAGACGCACGCGGAGCTGGGCGTTCATCTCCTCGCGCTTCGACAGCACGTCGTCGAGCGGCATGTCGCCCACTACCGAGCGAAGCGTCGTCGCGGCGACGTTGAGCGCAGCACCCGCGAAGTTGCCGACGGCGAGGACAGACGTCGAGGGGTCGACCACCTTGTAGAAGATGATGAAGTCGATCGAGATCGAGGCGTTGTCCTTCGTGATGGCGGTCTGGTGTGGCACCTCGAGATACTGCTCACGAAGGTCCACGAGCACGGTGCGATCCGTCACCGGGTTCAAGAAGACGATGCCGGGACCTCTCGTGCCGAGGGCGCGACCGAGCCGGAAGAGCACGAGGCGCTGGTATTCCCGTGCGATCCTGATCGACTTGACGAGCACGAGGAGCAGCACGAGGACGACCGCTGCCACGACGATGCCGATGATCATGAAGATGCCCCTTCGTCCTTGAGGGCGCGAGGCGAGAGCGCCGGGAGGTCCTCGCCCCACACTTCCAACTTGACTCCGTTCACGCGGATCACTTGGACCCTCCCCCCCGCGGGGACGTTCCCGTTGACCGAGACGGCGGACCACTCTTCTCCATCCACCCGGACGATGCCTCCTGGCTCGAGTCCACCGACAGCGAGGCCGACGTGGCCCTCGCACGATGGCGGCGGCGTGTTCTGCTCCGCCATGGCATGGGGACTGGCCAAGACGCGCCAACCTGCAAAGCCCATCAGCGCGGTGATGCTCACGTCGGCACCGAGGAGGACGTAGAGGATCGGGCGTGCGTCGCCGAGCGCCAGCATGACGATGAGCCAGACGGCTGCCAGCACGCCGGCGACCGCCCCGACCGCATGCCCATGCGGCCCCACATGGAGGCCCGCGATCGCCCCGAGCAACGCCAGGCCCAACAGAATCCCGGCCACGATCCACATAGCGCCTCCTTTCACCGGTGCGCTGATGCGGAGCGTAGTGCGTCTCAGGCCCCATCCGGGCTCAGCGGGACGGCGATCCGGCCAACACGTCCACGAGCCCCTCGAGCGATGCGATCGAATGCCCGTCGACGAAGTCGTCGACGTACGGCAGCGCTGCCGCCATCCCGCGGGCGATCGGCTCGTACCCCGGCGACGCTCGCAACGGGTTGACCCACACGATCCGGTGCGACACGCGTCGCAGCCGGGCCATCTCGGTCTCGAGCTGCTCGGGCTCTCCCCGGTCCCAGCCGTCCGACAGGATGACCAGCACCGCACCACGGGCTGTCCCGCGTGCGCCCCAGCGGTCGTTGAAGGTGCGGAGGCCCTCGCCGAGGCGCGTTCCGCCGTACCAGTCCTCGACGAGCCGCCCGGCATCGGCCAGTGCTGCGTCCGGGTCTCGCGACGAGAGCGGCCGGGTGATGCGCGTCACGCGCGTGCCGAGGACGAAGACCTCGATGGAACCCGCAGGGCGCGACACGACGGCGGTGTGCGCGAAACGGAGGAACGCGCGGGCGTACGGCTCCATCGATCCCGAGATGTCGACGAGGAACACCACCCGTCGCGCCCGCTCCCCCTCTCTCCTCCACGCACGCCGCAACGCCTCCCCGTCCGAGGCGAGGGCCGCACGCACCGTCCGCGGGAGGTCGAGGCTCGTGCCGGTCCGAGCCGGTCTCAAACGGCGCGTCGGGCGATTCTCGGACCGGGAGCGCAGCGCTGCGATGAGACGCCGCGCCTCTGCCCACTCGTCGGCTCCGTAGCGGGCGAAGTCCTGATGGCGGAGCACCTCGACAGCGCTGTAGCGCACCTGGACGGTGTCCTCGTCCTCGGGTGACGTCTCCGGCTCGCTCGCGGGTAGGCCCTCCTCGAGCGGCTCGTCCACCCCGAGGGTGACCGGGCGCGGGGCGGGAAGCACCGTCAGCGCCGGGCGGTTCTCGAAGAACTCGGCGAAGACGCGGTCGAAGACCCCGCGATCCTCGGGACGGCGCACGAGGGTGGCTCGGCCTGCCCAGTAGACGCCTCCCCGGTCCGTCAGCCCGACCGCGTCGAGGGCTTGTGCGAAGGCGACTACGGCGCCAGGCGGCACGTCGAGGCCGGCTCGCCGGAGGCATGCGGCGAACGTGACGACGAGCCGCTCGGCCTCGCCTGGCATCAGCCGCTTCGGAGCACGGCGGCCCGCACGATGTCGCTCAGGCCGGCGGCGCGGACCCTCCGATCTTCCTCCTGGTACTTGAGCACGGCCCCGAGGGTCACCTCCGCTGTCGCGGCGGTGAGCTCGCTCTGGCCGAGCGCCGCGACAGACGCCGCCCAGTCGATCGTCTCTGCGACGCCGGGGGACTTGTAAAGGCCGAGCTCCCTGAGAGCGGCAGCCGCCGCCGCGATCTCCCGGGCCAGCCGTTCAGACGCCTCGGGCGCCCGAAGCCGGACGATCTCGACCTCGCGCTCGAAGTCCGGGTGCTCCACCCAGTGGTAGAGGCAGCGCCGCTTCAGCGCGTCATGGACGTCGCGGGTCCGGTTCGACGTGAGCACGACGGCGGGCGTGACCTCCGCTCGCACCGTCCCGAGCTCGGGCACGGTTACCGCATACTCGGAGAGGATCTCGAGCAGGAATGCCTCGAACTCGTCGTCCGCCCGGTCGATCTCGTCGACGAGGAGCACGGGCGGGGGCCCGAGAGTGGGCTCGAGCGCACGGAGCAGCGGCCGGCGCACGAGGAACCGCTCGTCGTAGATCTCGTCCTCGGCCTGACGGGCGGACTCGCCCGTCGCCTCGACCGCGCGCAGGTGCAGGAGC
>JAJYGM010000094.1 GCA_021785095.1 Actinomycetes bacterium | reverse complement strand
GAGGAATCTGGAGGAACATGGATCAACACGGCTGGCTCCTTCCGCTTGTGGCTCGGCCCACTTCACCGTGGGCAACCCACGTATACGCGGACTCGAGCCAGCCGTTCCATACTCACTGACCGTCCCGGCCTGATCGCGGTCCCGCGGGTCGTCGCGGGTCAGGGCGAGTCCTCGCGGGTCAGGGCGAGGTCAGGGCGTCGTGGTCACGTGCACGTACGTGGGGACGAGCTCGACCCAGGTGTCTCCGGGCTGCATCGAGATCGTCTGGCCGGATGTGGTCGTGAAGCTGGTCGGCTGGGCGAGCGTTGTGCGCGACCAACGGCCGGTGATCTCGACGCCGTCACGGAAGACGAGGGCCTTCCCACGGGCGTGTGTGTACAGGTTCGCCTGGACCTCGAGGCCTCCTGTCGAGTTCTCGAGCCAGGGTCCGTAGTAGACGTGGACGAACTGGACCACCACGTTCGACGCGCTGTTCTGCACGCCGTTCGAGAGCGTGTCGGGAGTCGATCCGTAGAAGCGGAGGAACTTGCGTGTTCTCGGGTCGTACTTCCAGACGACCTCCGAATAGGTGGAGAACGGGATCGACACCGACTTGACCGACGTGACGGACGCGCCGGCGGGGACGGTCTTGGAGTAGGAGAAGACCGGGAGCGGCGGATGGCTCGCTGTGGAGCGCATCCGCCAGATCGCTGTGGTCGAGGTGTAGGTGTCGTAGGGAGCGTAACGACCTGCCGGGTGCTGGACGACTGTTGTCGTGTAGTTGCCGAGCTCGAAGTCTTCGAGCGGCGAGGACAGGATGTTGTCGATCACCGGCTGGATCCCGCCGACGTGCACGAACAGTGGGTGCCCGAACTGACCGAGGATGCCGATGTCGATGTTGCGCGCCGAGCGCACGTCTCCGACGACGGGCGCGCCGTGACACTGGAAGATCGCCACGTAGCGGGTGATCCCACCCTCGACGGGCTCCTCGAAGACGATGTCGGCGGCTGTCAGCCCCGTCTGCGGGCGTGCCTGCGGGAAGTTGTCGACCTTCACCGCCAGCGCGGACCGCTTCGGGACGACTCCGTGGCGTGCCGGTTTGCCCGTGAGCGGGCAGTCGGGGCCGGTCGTGTCGCTCGTGGACGGTCGGGATGTGGCCCCGTGGGTCGAGTGGTTCCCGTTCTTGGCGGCGTCAGAGCCGCCGGAGGCGCATCCGGCCAGCAGGCACCCTGCACCGACCAGCGCGACGGCTGCACGGAGAGGGGTGACAGCCGACCATCGGAACGTGCGGCGCCGTCCCCGCTCGTTCGTGCCGCGGGCTCCGGACGTGCCGCGATCTCCGGACGTGCCGGACGTCCCGGACGTGCCGGGCGTGCCGGGCGTGCCGGACGTGCCGCGATCTGCGCGTCGTCGCTCCTTTCTTCCCACGCGGCGGGCAGTCTGGCAGAGGGCTCGGGAAAAAGGTGCGCGAGGCATGCGCTGCCATTGTGGACGAGGCCGCCGCCCAACAGGGGGAGTGTCAGCTCGGGGGCGCCGGCCGAGGGGGCGCCGGCCGAGGGGGCGCCGGCCGAGGGGGCGCCGGCCGAGGGGGCGCCCGGCGACGGAGCGACGTGTAGCGTGCGGACAGATGGCCTGGTCGCAGACGGTCCGCGGGGTCGTGCGGCGCGCGGCGGCCGAAGGGCTCCGGCGGGCGTGGGAGTGGGCGCCGTTCGGCGCGGCGGTCGGGCCCGGCGACCTGCGGGCGCGCCGGTTCTCGGCCTTCGGGGAGGGCAGCCTCCTCGCCTTCCCGACCGGCACGGTCTACAACGAGCGGTACGTGTCGGTGGGCGCGGGCACGATGATCGGCCCGCACGTGTCGCTCACCGCGGGAATGGCCCCGGGCCAGGAAATGCTCACGTCGCCCGTCGTCCGGATCGGTGACCGCTGCGTCATCGGTCGCGGGAGCCATATCGTCGGCCACTGGTCGATCGACATCGGCGACGATGTCCAGACCGGCCCGTACGTCTACATCACGGACCAGAACCACAGCTACGAGGAGCCCGACGAGCCGATCGGCCGGCAACCACCCGTCGAGGCGGCTGTCTCGATCGGTGCCGGGAGCTGGCTCGGAGCACACGCCGTGGTGCTCCCGGGCGCGCAGGTCGGACGCCATGTGGTGGTGGCGGCGGGCGCAGTCGTCCGCGGCCAGGTGCCCGACCACTGCGTGGTGGCAGGCGTGCCCGCCCGCGTCGTGCGGCGGTGGATCCCCGGACAGGGCTGGGTGGACGTGGACGAAGCGACCACGCCGCGGCGAGCGGCGGGGACGCTGGGGTCCTGAGCGTGCGAGGTCCCGGGGAGGTCGCCATCGCGGTTGTCGGCTCCGGGAGCTGCGGCCCGGAGGACGCGCGCCTCGCAGAGGAGGTCGGGCGGCGCCTCGCGGAGGCGGGCGCCCTGGTCGTCACCGGTGGCCTCGGAGGCGTCATGGCCGCCGCCTGCCGAGGGGCCCACGAGGCCGGTGGGACGACCGTCGGTCTCCTGCCGGGGGAGACGCGGGCAGAGGCGAACGACTGGGTGGACGTCGCACTCCCCACCGGGCTCGGGGAGGGCCGCAACCTGCTCGTCGTCCGGGCCGCGGATGCCTTGGTCGCGATCGGTGGCGAGTACGGGACGCTCTCGGAGATCGCCCTTGCGCTGAAGGCCGGCCGGCCGGTCGTGGGGCTCGGGACCTGGGAGGTTCGCCGCCACGGGGAGACGGAGGGCGATCCTGGGATCCGACGTGCGGACGATCCTGCGAGCGCCGTCGAGCTGGCCGTCGAGCTGGCCGTCGAGCTGGCCATCGAGCTGGCTCGTCCCGCGGCGCCCGGTAAGCGGTCCACTCGGCCCTGACCAGGGAGGATGGCCCGCGACGGGCACGCGCGCGAGGAGGTCGTGCTATGATGTGCTCATCTCGGGTGTGCCTCGCGGGTGAACAGGGGAAGGTGGCATGGAGGGTGTGAACGGCGGTGAAGCCGCCATCGCACTGCGAAAGGCTCCAGTCAGCTCCTTTGCTGCACAGACGGATGTGTGCGGCGACTCCTGCTGGGTATTCACCCTGAAGTCGCGGACCGTGTGGTTCCCTGTGCTCCATGGGCGGGGGTTTCTGTAACGGTCTGTGAGGTGTCGGCCCCCCTTCCCCATCCCCATCCCCCGGGGGGCCGACACCGACTTTTACTGCGTGACGCTGCGACGACGAAACAGCGCTGCGCTCACCGCCGGCACTCGTGCCCCGTCTCGTGCCCCGTCTCGTCCCACGCCGGCCGGCGCGCATCGGCCCGTCAGCGCAGCTCGACCTGGTCCAGGTACTCGTCGCGCCAGAAGTCGTAGCGCTCCACGGGGAGGAGGAGCGCATGGGTGGGCTCCAGCGACTCGACGAACGTTCGGTCGTGGCTCACCACGACGAGCGTCCCCGGCCAGCGGCCGAGCATCTCGCCGACGGCCGTCACGGACTGAGGGTCCAGGTTGTTCGTCGGCTCGTCGAGGACCAAGAGGTTGGACCAGCCCGCGGCGAGCATCGCCAGCGAGAGCTTCGCCCGTTCGCCACCCGAGAGGCTGCCGGCGCGCCGGGTGGCCAGCTCACCGGAGAGGCCGAAGGAGCCGAGCAGTGACCGTCGGTCCACCTCGGTCGCCAGCGCGGTGTCGTCGATGTTCTCGAGCGCCGTGCGCTCGGGGTCGACCTGCTCGTGCTCTTGCGCGAAGTAGCCGACGGCGACGTTGTGGCCGAGCGCGACGACTCCTCGGGTGGGCGCCTGGACGCCCGCAAGGCACCTGAGGAGGCTCGACTTGCCCGCGCCGTTGCGCCCGACGACCACGGCTCGGTCGCCGCGCGAGAGCGCCATCCAGATGTCGTGCAGCACGAGTTGGGACCCGTAGGAGACGGCGAGCGAGCTGACTTGGAGCGGCGTGTCCCCGGAACGAGGCGGTTCGGGCAGGCGGAACCGCACGGCGCGCTCCTTCTTCACTGCTTGGGTCTTCGTCCGCTGCAACCGCTCCACGCGCCGGTCGAGGGTCTTGGCGACCCGGGCCCGTCTCTCGGTGCTCCCCCGCATCGAGTCGGCGAGCGCCGACAGGCGCGCGACTTCGCGTGCCTGCCGGGCCGCGGTCCGTTGCTGCTGGTCGAGGCGCTGGGAGAGCTGCGAGCGGAAGCTCGTGTACGTCCCGGAGAACTCCGCCAGCGTGGCCGCGTGGAGGTGGAGGACTTTCGTGATCGCGCGGTCGAGCAGCGCCAGGTCGTGGCTCACGACGAGGAGCGCCCCCTTGAACTGCGCGAGCTGCTCCATCAGCCACCGTTTGGCGGGGACGTCGAGGTGGTTCGTGGGCTCGTCGAGCACCATCACGTCGGGCTCGCCGAACAAGATCCGCATCAGGTCGATCCGTCGTCGCTGGCCGCCCGAAAGGCTGTCGACATCCTCGAAGAGAAGGTCCTGACGCAGCCCGAGGCCGTCGGCCATGCGGGCGAGGGTCGACTCCGCTTCGTACCCACCGAGCACCCGGTACCGCTCTTCGGCGTCGGAGAACCTGGCGATCAGCTCAGCCGTGGGGTTCTCCGCCATGAGACGGCGGGTGGCGCTGACCTCGACGTCGAGCACGTCGAGCCCGCGGGAGGAAAGGACGTGAGAGAGCGCGCTCGAGTCGGTGCCGAGCCCGCCCGAGACGGGCACTTGCGGCAGGTGGCCGAGCGAGCCGAGCACCTGGACGTCCCCGTGCCAGGAGAGCTGTGCGGAGGGTTCGCCGACGAGGACGGAAACAAGGGAGGTCTTTCCGACGCCGTTGCGCCCGACGATCGCCGCCTTGTCGCCGGGGCCGACCACGAAGGAGGCGTCCTGCAGCAAGGGGCGACCGGCGATCGACAGCGCGAGGGACGTGGCGGAGATCATGGCTGGGTCGCTGGGGAGCACCGTCGAGGCGCCGTCGGCGACGATTGCCGGCTGGTCTCGTTGACGCCGGCGTCGCGCCGATGCAGGAGGTTACCCGCTGGCCCCGTCCGCTGCCTCGGACGGGGGGCGTCCACCAGCTTCCCGGCGCAGCTCGAGGACGCGGCGCGCGCATGCTCGCTCGGCGAGCGCACGCCGCGGGTCACCGGGAGGGAAGTCGAAGTCGATCTCGACGATCTTCCTCCGCGACGAGCCACCGGCGACGAGACGGACGTCGGACGATCGGGCGCCGAGCGCCGAAGCGACCGCGCGCAACGCGGCTGCCGTCGCGCGGCCCTTCTCCGGCGCCTCGGGGACGCGTACGACGAGCGCACCGTCGTAGTCGCCCCCGACCGATGCCGAGCGCGATCCCGGCTGGACACGGATCTCGATGCGCATGGTGCAAGAGGGTCCCTGCTCCGGTCGCAGTCCCGCTCCGCCCGAGCTCGTCGCCGTCAGCGAGCCCGGACGAAGCGGTGCACCGCCTCGAGCAGCTCCCGGCTCTTCTCGGCAGCGACCACATCGTCCCCTGACGCGAGCGCGCGTCTGACGCAGTGGTTGACGTGGTCGTCGAGGATCCTGAACGCGACGGCCTCGAGGGCGGTGCTGATCGCCGAGATCTGGGTGAGGATGTCGATGCAGTAACGATCCTCGGCGATCATCTTCTCGATCCCGCGGGCTTGCCCCTCGATCCGACGCATACGTTTGAGGAGCGCCTCCTTGTCACCTTCGACGACGTAGCCGTGAGGGGCGGTCGCCCCGTCGGGATGGCCCGGGGTCGGGCGTCCGGGGCTCACCGACGGCGCTCCAAGGGCGCGAACCGCCGGAGGCGTAGCGAGTTCGTGACCACGAGGACGCTCGAGGACGCCATGGCTGCTGCCGCGACGATCGGATCGACGACGCCTGCCACAGCGAGCGGGATGGCGACGATGTTGTACCCGAACGCCCAGACGAGGTTGGCCTTGATCGTGCGCAACGTGCGGCGCGCGAGACGGATGGCGTCGGCCGCCGCGCGGAGATCGCCCGACACCAAGGTGAGGTCCGATGCCTCGATCGCCACGTCCGAGCCCGTGCCGATCGCCAGGCCGAGGTCGGCCCGGGCGAGCGCTGGCGCGTCGTTGACGCCGTCGCCGACCATGGCGACCACCTCGCCCAGCTCCTGCAGCCGGGCGATCTCGGCCGCCTTGTCCTGCGGCAGGACCTCGGCTGCCACCCGGTCGATGCCGATCTCGTCCGCGACGGCGCGGGCGACCCGCCAGTTGTCACCCGTGAGGAGGACCGGGTCGAGGCTCAGTGCTCGCAGCTCGGCGATCGCCGCGCGGCTCGACTCCTTGATCCGGTCGGCCAGCGCGATCAGCCCGAGGAGGACGCCGTCCGCGGCGACGGCCACCACGGTCGCCCCTCCCGCCTCGAGGCGTGCAGCGTCGGCGGCGAGATGCTCGGGCAGTGCGACCCCCCAGTCGGCGAGGAGGGCCGGCCGGCCGATCACGACGGCGTGGCCGTCGACGACGGCCTCCACCCCGAGGCCGGCACGGGCCGAGAACCCCTGGGCTTCCGGCAGCGACCCGAGGCGGTCGCGGCCGAAGGCGGCGACGGCCCGGGCGACGGGGTGCTCGCTCGGGTCCTCGGCCGCCGCGGCCAGGCGCACCAGCTCGGTCTCGGCGACGCCGTCGGCGGCGACCACGGCCGAGACGGCCATCGCGCCCTCGGTCACCGTGCCGGTCTTGTCGAGCACGATGGTCGTGACCTGGCGCGTCCGCTCGAGGACCTCTGGGCCCTTGATGAGGATGCCGAGCTGGGCGCCCCGGCCGGTGCCCACCATCAGGGCGGTCGGCGTGGCGAGCCCGAGCGCGCACGGGCAGGCGATGACGATCACCGCCACCGCGATGCCGAACGCCCCCGTCGCCGTTGCCGCACCGAGGAGCAACCACCCGATCAGCGTGAGGGAGGCGACGGCGATGACGGCGGGGACGAAGACCGACGACACGCGGTCTGCGAGGCGTTGGACTGGCGCCTTGCCCGCCTGTGCCTCGGCCACGAGACGGGTGATCTGCGCGAGGGCGGTGGCCCCGCCGACCCGGGTCGCCGCCACCACCAGGCGCCCGGAGGTGTTGACGGTCGCCCCGGACACCTCGTCGCCGGGCGCGACGTCGACGGGAACCGGCTCGCCGGTGAGCATCGACCGGTCGATCGCCGAGCTGCCGGCCACCACCACCCCGTCCGTGGGAACCTTCTCTCCGGGACGGACGACGAAGTGGTCGCCCACCGCGAGCTTCTCGACGGGCACGAGCACCTCTTCTCCGTCTTTCAGCAGGTGGGCTTCCTTCGCACCGAGCTCGAGGAGCTCGCGGATCGCGTCCCCCGAGCGGCGCTTCGCTCCGGCCTCCAGGTACCGGCCGAGCAGGACCAGGGTGGTGATCGCCCCCGCGGCGTCGAAGTAGACGTCCGTCCGGATCGCCGCGGCGACGACCACCGTCGACCACGTCCACGCCGACAGCGTGCCGACCGAGATGAGCGTGTCCATCGTCGCGACGCCGTGGAGGGCGTTCCTCGCCGCGGCGCGGTGGAACGGCCATCCAGAGAAGAAGACGACCGGGGTCGCCAGGGCGAGCGAGATCCACTGCCAACCCGGTGGCCGCGCCGCAAGAGACCACGCGAACGTGAGCAAAGGAACGCTCAGCGCGGCGGCGAGGAGCAACCTGCGCCGGTAGGGTCGGGCGGGGTCCACCTCGGTGACCGCATCGGGGAGGCTCGCTTCATAACCGGCGGCCTCCACGACCCCGATGAGGTCGGTGATCTGCACCCTGGTCGGGTCGAACACCACCGCGGCGTGCTCGGAGGCGAAGTTGACCGTCGCCGTCACCCCGGGGAGATCGTTCAGACGCTTCTCGATGCGCGCCGCGCACGACGCGCAGGTCATCCCGCCGATGGCGAGCTCGACGCGGTCAGCGTCCGGCGCCAGCTGCGGGTCGCGGTCAGCGTCCGGCGCCAGCTGCGGGTCGCGGCTCGTGACCGGCGTCACGTCGCCTCGTAGCCCGCTTGCGCGATCGCTGCACGAAGTGCTGTGTCACTGAGCGCGTCCCCTCTGATCGTGACGAGCTTGGTCCCGAGGTCCACCTCGACCGATTGCACGCCCGGCACCGAGGAGATCGCGGCTTCGACCGCCCGGGTGCAGTGGTCGCAGGTCATCCCCGGCACCGTGTAGGTGGTTTCCATGGTCGTCTCCTCCGTGCTCGCCCACGCTCCACGTGTCGCCGCGGAACGTGGGTCCCGTATACCCCTACATGGTATACCGGCGACCGGGCAGGGGTGCATGCGCCTTGGCTGGGGGACGCGGGACGTGCTGGGAGCGCCACCCCCGCCGGTCAGCAGTTCAACGGCGATCCGCCGTGCCGGCCGGCTCTCTGTCGTCGGTGGCGGCCCGATGCTGCCCGCCGCTCAGGAGGTCGCGGATGCGCCGGTACTCGTCGGCGTCGATCTCACCTCTCGCCAGCCGTTCGTCGAGGATCCGCTTGGAGTCGGACCGGTCGGACGGTCGTCGATCCGCGCCGGGGCGCCGGACGACTGCTACGACGAGGTACCAGATCGCCCAGATCAATAGTCCCCAGAAGACGACCATGCCGAGGGCTCCGAGCAGCCATCCCCACCACTGCATCCCTCCGCCCCAGTACCACATCATGGAGTCCACCTCCGTGGGTCTCGTGGGCCCGACCTGCACCCACCCTGGCCTCGGATACCCCAGCCGGGTAGGGCCGGAGGTCCTGTTCAGGGACGGGCGTCAGGGGACGCGCATCGAGCCGCGAACTGCCTCGTGGGTGCCTGGGCACCGCTCGCAGTCGCGGACGAGGCGTCGTCAGCGCATGAGCCATGACGACCTCCTCCCGACGCGCTCGTGGCCGACAGCCTCGCGGCAATCCCGCAGCCCGCTGGCCGGGCGCGACGACTCCTTCGAACGCAAGTCCTCGACCCTGGCGTGTGCACTGCGTGACCTGCGGCCTGAGACGTTCCGGTTCGCCCGTTACCGGTCCCTGCCATTCAACGGCAACGAAAGCCGAACGGTCGCTGCGCATGGCCAAGATCCTTCGCAATGTCGGCGGGTGCCTCCATTCCGAGGACCATGCCCGGCAC